>JBQCGN010000181.1:0-7513 GCA_051955655.1 Candidatus Nitrosocosmicus sp.
AGATTCTTTTAATATAAATAACAAACGATCATAATTTACTGTAAATTGTTAATAATTAATTTTTAATAAAAATGAAAATGAATTGGTTTATTTATATGCTACAACAACAATTGCTCCACCCATTAACTTTTGCTTAAAACTGATCCTGGAAAAGCTCTTTGACAGCATATCAAACAATTCATGATTCTTTGGCCATCGCAGAAATGTTCCATAGAGAGTTTTAAAGGGAAGTCCCCTCTTTCCGGCTATTGAAAATGCAATTATTGTAAGAAAATATTTTAAATATAAAGCTACAAACATGCGTATCAAAAAATTGTCTGGTTTTCCCAGATCCACAATTACCAGCCGTCCATTTTTCTTTAGAACTCTTTGCAATTCATCAATTGCAATATTAAGGTCAATGGCGTCTCTAAGTGAATACCCGCACAATACCGCGTCAAAAGTATTATTTTTAAAAGGAATCTTCTCAAAAACACCACTGCAAAGAAAAAAACTAGAGGGATCTGCTGAAATGTCAATATTATCTTTAACTTTTTTTAGCATTTCATAAATAGGATCATAAAAAAAGACTATAACATCATCTGAAACATTATTTAATGCTATTTTAGTCATATTTCCAAATCCCGATCCAGCATCTAGAATAACGTTACCTGAATGGATACCTTCTAATATCCCTTCCTTTCTAAATTGGATATCTTTACCTAATGATATAACACTATTGACTTTGTCATAGACAGGAATTATATTTCTTAATACATCAATTACTTCTTTCCAGTATGATTTACCCAATCCACTAGTTTTCAAGATGTTTAATTGATTGAAAAGGCCAATAATGAATTTTGCTTAATGAATAATCATTATAAATTTATATATTATTAATATTGATTAAAATCATAGTCAATATATACCAGTGTGACGATTTAACCGTATTTATCAATTACATAACCTTGTTAGACATTCGTGTAGGTGATCTATATGACCTTATTAAAGCCAAGTTCAAAAACATTAACATTGTATTTATAAATCCGGATTTCATATTTGGTTTAGATCATATTTTAGGTATCATAAGAATTATTAAAGAAAACTCTAAAAGGGACGAAAAAGGGATAATTAAAAATTCTGATATAGAGTTTCTATTGAGAATATGTTATACTAATCAAATTTCTACCGCTTTTGAGAAGTTAGAACACTGCAAGAGGAGCGGTGATAACAATAATAATAGTTTTATTTATATTTTATTTTCCAAGAGTTTATCCGATATTGAGAATGCTTCTACCTTTACAGAAGGATATGATGCAGGGGAAAATACCAAAATAATCAATACTTTGATCGGAATGTCTGATAAAAAAAAGGCGTTTATTCTAAAGTTATTCTTTAACAAAGAGTTAAAAGATGTGAGAGAACTATTTTTTATAGAAGACAATAATAAATTTCAGAAATTTCTGCTTGAAAGAGCAGCAATATCTCTAAGGTAATAATATTTAAAACGGTTAGTTGCTTAAATTCCGCTTTTCGATCATTGAGCTAAATAAATTGGTATTTTGTAAAACAGAAACTCCAGTAAATCTTCCGACTATTTCTATCAAAATTATCCAAATTGGATTTTCCAAATTGACTTTTGCAGGTACTAAAGGGGCAATTTCATTAATAATATCAATTTTTTTTAAATTAGTATGTCTTTTTTCTATTGAAATTTTAAAAGTTGTATCAACTGGTATTTTATTCATTAAAATTCTTGAAATTTCTTTTATTTTTGAAATTTCGGTTAATACAACTTTTTCAATTGGAATAAACCTTAATAAATATTTTATCTCCCACGGAGAATCATTTAGTTTATTCCTTAGAAAAGATATAAATTCAAATGGATTGCTTAAGCCAAGTCCAACAATTAGCCCGTCTACATTTGTTTTGCTAATATTAACAGACAAATCAGAATATTCTTGGAATAATTCTTCCAATTCTTCAATAAGGTCATCTTCTCGATATCTAAATGTAGTTGCTATAAAATCAAATTCCATACTATATCATGCATAATCTGATTGTTATCTTTTTCATTTTTCATGT
The DNA here is from genome assembly GCA_051955655.1 of Candidatus Nitrosocosmicus sp. Classification (GTDB taxonomy): domain Archaea; phylum Thermoproteota; class Nitrososphaeria; order Nitrososphaerales; family Nitrososphaeraceae; genus Nitrosocosmicus. Next base: position 2,065 of record JBQCGN010000181.1, read on the forward strand.
TTTTCTAAGGATGAAAAAATCTTATCTTTTGAGATTATTCCCTCTCTTATAATTTTTGGCCAGGCGTTAATAGTGTTAGTATCTGATAGGTCGACAATAGTAGAAACGGACGGTAACGAATTATCTTGATTTGTTGTTGATGAGTATTTATTATTTTTTTTTGTTATTCTTTCTGTATTTGTATTTAAATATGTTTGTAGTTCGTCAAAAGATTCAGTTTCTTCTTCTTCTTCTTCTTTGATGACTATTGCATCGTAACCTTTTAAATCCGTCTTTAACAAATCATTAATTTTTGAAAAATGACTTTGCCCTGATAAATTAGCACTGGTTCCCACCAATAGTTTATTTTTTGTCATTTGTATCAAATCTAAAGTACATTTATTGTTTGGAATCCTAATTGCGATGGTTTTATCAAAAGCATATTTATGTGCTATGAATGAGTTATCTTTTACTTTTAATATCAATGTCAATGGACCTGGCCAAAAATAGTTGATAAGGATTTTTGCATTATCCGTTAATTCGACCATATCTGTGAGATTAGATACACTATTAGTAAGAATAGGAAGATGTTTTTCTAAAGGTCGATTTTTAATCTTATAGAGATTTAAAACAGAAGAGCCGTTAAGTGGGTCACATCCAATGCCATAAACGGTATCCGTAGGAAAAACAACGATCGACCCACCGTCTATTAGCGAAGCACATTTTTGTAAATCATCCCTATTGAGGCATTTGAAAAATAAAACCACTATTAAAAATTAATTTTTTATTTAATTTATTTGTTCAAATATGAGTTTGAATTAACTATATACATTAACCTAAGTAAAATTTAGTTATTTATTTTCATTATCTAATATAGATACTACATCTAATGGATCAGAAGAAATAACAAATTATTGTTATGAACTTGACATGATTTATTGCATTTGATATATGAATTGACATATAAATGAGATGAACTTATAATAATTTCTGCATAACAAAGGGGATAAAAATGACCGATAAAGATACAAACGAAAACAAGAAATCCAATCAGCAACAACAGCAACAACAACAAGAGCAGCAGCAGCGACAGAGTTTTTACAATAATGAGTTATACGAATTTAACAAAATTGTACAAGGATATTATAAATTGATAGGTGGGGACGATAATAAATACAATAAAGAGACCAGTAGAAGGCTAATGACCTTTGGTGAAGAACTTTTAAGAAAAAGATCTTATGAAAAATTTACAACTTTTAAGGCCGAGCATGATGATATGATAATAGGCAATCATCTACGACTATTTTCATTTTGCGAACACCATTTACTGCCTTTTTTTGGAGAAGTTGCAATAGGTTACATTCCTGATTCTAAAATATTTGGCCTTTCCAAATTTCAAAGACTAATAGATAAAGTTTCGTCGAGGCCTCAATTGCAGGAAAGACTGACTTATCAAATCCTCGATGAAATAAACAATAGGTTAAAACCAAAAGGAATTGCAGTTGTAATAAAGGCCATTCATACTTGTGTCTTTGCAAGGGGAACACAATCATCTACGGCAGAATTTACCACCTCTGCTGTAGAAGGAGTTTTCAAAGAAAATATCAATACAAAAAACGAATTCTTATCAATAATCAATGCAGATGGAAGACTACGTCTATGAAATAATTTTCTTGCTTCATATTAGAACTAGAACATTAAATGATGAAATATACGATATATTTTAATTAGATAAAGTAACCACAGATTTTATATTGATATCTGCATCCACATCAGCATCACCATCAGCATCCGAACCAAATAAAAATAAAGACAACGATATAGAGTACTTAGACTGGAATAATGCTCTTGAAATACTTGATAAAGCCTACAAACTTGGATTATTTGTTCTGATTATAGGGCCAAAAGGTACTGGAAAAACAACTTTGGTTAGAAAATTTGCCAATTTATTAAATAAAGAACTTTTATCAATTAATTTTAGCCTTAGAACAAGAGAATCTCATCTTGTTGGAACAAATACCGTTGATAATGGGCAAATAAATTTTGTTAACGGAATTCTTGTTCGTTCTATGACTGATGGCAATTTGCTTTATTTGGACGAACTTAATGCAGCAGAACCTGATGTATTACTTAGGTTAGATGAAGCTTTGGATGACAGACGGCAAATAGTTTTAAAAGAATCTGAGGGGCAGACCATCATTGCAAAAGAAGGCTGGTTCTCAATAGGAACAATAAACCCATTGTCTCATATGGGAACAAAAGAACTACCTCCCCAGATAATAAGCAGATTTCCCATTAGAATAATGTTAGATTATCCTCCCGAAGAAACTGAACTGGAGATAATAAAAAAACATGTAAAGGTAGACTATAATAATGAGCAAATAATTTTAAGTGCCATAAGACTGGCCAATAATTTAAGAAGAGCGGCATCATTAGAAGAGATCTTTTATAGTCCAAGTATAAGAGAAACAATAGCCTTTTCAAAACTTGTTGTAAATTACACCAATCCAAGAGAAGCTGCGGAGATAGTTTTTGCGAATGTATATCATCAATGGGGAGAAATAGAGTATAGAAAGGTCATGGATATAATCACATCGATTTTTCTTTAATCTATAGACCGAATAAATATGTCTATTTTTTGGTACTCCAAAGATAAAGAAAAAGAAGGAAAAAATTCCACCACCACAAACACCACCACCAAAGAAAATTTAATACCTACGGGCCTTAGTAGCAGCAGAACCAGTAGAGTATCAAAAGATGTGGATATTGAAATTGACAACTTGTCAATTAGAAATGATGTGCTATTGGAAATTGCAACTTTTTTAGCAAGAAGATGGTCCGATAGAGATGATGCAACAGTAATTATTTCAAGGGAACAAAAAACTGCCACAAACATAGAAAAAAGAAAAATTACATTACCTGAATTAGACTATTTCTATGGAAATTTATTTCAAAAATACAGACAATGGAGGACTTTATTATGGTATGAATCGATGAGATTAAAATATTCATTTAAAATTTATGACACAGATATAGCATTTGGATATATTTTCAATATAATAGAAACAAAAAGGGTCGAAATCTTAGGATTAAATGAATGGAGAGGTATGATCAATGAGGTAATATTCTATGAAGCACTGACTGGAAATAATAAACCTATGTTAAATTCATTGCATGGGAAAACAAAGATCATTGAAGCCTTTTCTCAGTTCTTTTTAACAGGATTTATTAAAGGTGAAATTTTCGGAGGAGAGAATGAAAGAATACAGAAGGCTTCAGAATATGCAAAAGAAATGATAAAAGACTATATTAAAAATTATAAGAAAAGTGACAAAAACAAAAATAAAGTTAATTATTCGTTTGGAGATCCGGCAACCGATCAAAAGTGGCTAGAAAATGAGACAAGACAAGTGATCAAGATACTCCAGATCGACTCGCTGATGTCCATACCTCCGATTCCCCTTATGATGCCTAAAAGTAAGTTTGGCATATCTATGACTCGCGAAGAAATATTAGACCAGATAGAAAAAATAGTAAAATTAAAAACAAAAGATATAGAAATTGAGAAGGTAAAAAAAGATATAGAACAAGGAAAAGAAATAAGAGACGAATTCAAAGTTATAGTAAAAGAAAGCAAGAAAAGTGACAACAAAGGATACGAGACCATTGAAAATCTTGCGATTACAATACCTGATAATGATCTGGATGTTGATGAAAACAAGATTTATGACTATAATTTAATTAATAAAGTAAAGACTGCATTAAAAGAATGGAAATCGGGATGGAAGGAAAATTATGACGATCAAGGTGAAGAATTAGAGGTTGAAAATTATATTGAAAGGCATCAAAAGGTATTTATAAACGATAAAAAGGTTTCAATAAATATCAAGATTTCGATTCTGCTTGATCTTTCCAGCAGTATCGAAGATAATGAAATTGAGTATAAAAAAGCCGCTGTTGCTCTTTGTGAGGGATTAGAATATTTAGGAATAAAATTTTCTGTATATGCGTTTAATACTGAATCTCGATCTATTAAATGCTGGATAATAAAACCCCAAGGTGTCAGGTGGGGTTCGATATATGCCAAGAGACTGATGAAAGTAAAACCTTTGGGTGGAACTCCGCTAGCAGAAGTTTATGGAATACTGCAACCAACAATCAGTTCTTTTAAACCGGATATTTTTGTTACATTAACAGATGGAGAACCATCCGATATGAACGCTGTTAGAAAAACTGTTTTGGCTTATAAAAGATATGGAATAAAGATGATTGCAATAGGTTTAGGATCCGATGTTAACGATGCAGTAGGCATTGGTCACAATTTGAAGTATCTGGACTATGAGAAAGCTTTGTCTTTATCTAAAAAAAGATTACAAGACTTGCCAAAAAAAGTTCTCGGTCTACTTGCTACCGAATAATAACACCATATCCATTACATAAATATTCATTTATATTCAAATATTATTCATAAATAGGTACAAATAATATATTTTAAAATTGCAAATTAGAAAAACCTTTTTTTAGTTTTTCCCAATCAGATAAAAATATATCCAATCCCTTATCAGTTAGAGAATGATGCACCATTTTCTGAAGTATTTCAGGTGGCAAGGTAGCTACATCTGCTCCAAGCTTTGCAGATTCAATGACATGGATTGGATGTCGGACACTTGCACCAAGTACTTGTGTTGTGATATCATAATTTGAAAAAATTTGTACAATGTCGCTAATGACTGTCAACCCATCCTGACCAATATCGTCTAAACGGCCAATAAAAGGACTAACGTAGGTTGCTCCAGCCTTTGCAGCGAGCAGTGCCTGGTTTGCAGAAAAAATTAAAGTTACATTAGTTTTAATATTCTTTTGGGATAGTGTATGAACCGCCTTTAGTCCTGCGACCGACATAGGAATTTTTACAACTACGTTGTTGCCATAGCCAGCAAGTTTCAAGGCCTCTTCCATTATCTCATCAAAATCTGTTGCAACAATTTCCAGACTTACTGGACCATCTACTAGTTTAACAATTTTTTTCATCGCTTCAATCGGATCTTTGTTTTCTTTTAGCAAGAGACTTGGATTAGTAGTAATCCCGTCTACTATGCCAAGTTCAGTGTATTTTTTTATTGACTCTATGTTAGCAGTATCTAGAAATATTTTCATTTTTTATCACTTTTTTTTAATTCAATCACATTCTTTACTATTTCTTTTGGAGATAAACCGTATTTATCAAACAACTGATCTATTTCATCATCCCTTGCAGATTCCCCAAATGTATCGCGTATACCCATTTTTTTTACAAAAGTTGGGCAATATTCTGAGGTAACATCCGAGATGGAAGACCCTAGGCCGCCTATGATGTTGTGCTCTTCCACCGAAACAATATTGCCTGCTTCTTTTACGCACTTGTAAATCAAATTCCTATCTATAGGTTTTATTGAATACATGTCAACAACTCTACAGCTAATGCCATATT
>JBQCGN010000182.1:0-2621 GCA_051955655.1 Candidatus Nitrosocosmicus sp.
AAGACTTACTAAACAATCAAAAATTTAAAATCCAATTATAATAGTCTAGTCATTTTAAATAAGAATGGAATGCATTGAAATTTTTGACATTATATAAGAATAATTTAACATATTTACCATACTCATAATCATATGTAAGTTTTAGATAATAATTCATATTGTATATCTTTAAGTATAACCCAAGCAAAAAGAAAAATCAAATTCTATACAATCAATTGTTCAATCAAAATTAAAATACATACCCAGTAAGTTTAAACTTTGCATTCTAAAAACCAATGATAATAAAACGCCTACCTGATCTATTAGCAATACAGATTATTGAGTATCAATGAAATCCGCAATGAACTCACTTTTATGAATGTTTAAAAATTTTCATACATTATTCTACATAAACATATGCTATATATGCTAAAAAAAACAAAGGTTTAATGGTAACTTTTACTTGAGTATAATGGGTTTTTGATTCATAGAATTAAATTTAATCATATTTTGATTTCTGATATTTCGCTTGTAATGTGATATATTAAATTAATATTGACAAGAAAACTATGAATTGATAAGAGCAAGTTTATGTAAAAGGACAATCAATGTATGTGTATATTTAGGTAATTATTATTCTAATCTTATAAGATCAATGGTATTTTTCAATATTAATCAAAGGTATCCAACAAAATTTCTAATTTCTTGTGTAAGTTTTAAATCCTACGAAGGTTATCAAATGGTTCAATATTTTTGCTGAAAAGATGGTCTCTAATTTCAACATAATTTATTTTCATCTTTATTGGTCTTGTTTTACATTTTCAAATAATAAATAAAATGAGAAAAAAATAACAGTAGTAGCTTGATTGACAGAGAGATATTCCTATGCTAAAATGAATTTGACCTATTCTATATAATTGAAATACGAATAATTGAATCTATCAAAGTTGGATTATAATAATATGTATCAGTTGGGTTTTCGCCTTCAATTTGTTTAATTTTATATATGTTATATTAATGCTGCAGAGCCTTATAATGTTGTTATGTTTTTTAAAACACTCATGGATTAGGCCAATAGCAAGCACAGTCTTTTCAACCTCCAACATTGATAATGAGAGGATAAATGATTCTTTTACTTGATTGAAGCCTTACTTGTATGAATAACCCGAATAAATAAAACTTAAAGCAAATTTGAAGGGGAAGGTGGATTTAGCAAAATGATGAGGAATTTATAAAAAAATGCAATTAAGCTTATCCATACAATAGTTGGATCAATGAAAAGTCTTAGATAAGTTACACCGACTGTCTCATTGGTATAAGCTAAAATGCACCGGAAGATGTTAAAAATACGTCATTCGAACAATCCAATTTGTTGTTCAAATATAGTTAAAACTATCTTTTTTTCATACAAAACCGGAATTCGCACTTATCCGATCAGGTTCTACCTGTATAATAAACGACCGTTTTTTAGACCGTATAGAAAATAACCCTATTTTTTTACTCTTGATTTTTGAGATTTCAATATGATCAGTTTAAAAATAAAAAAGAACCTTTTTTGAACAGTTTGTAAATTAAATTTAATCAAAGTGATAATAAAACAGAAAGTTTAACAAATAGTGTGAAATTTGCTTTTGCATATCTGAGGGTCAGTACGGAAGAACAAACAGTATTAAACCAAAAAATAGCCATGCAAAAGTGGGCCGATGATCATGATTTTCAAATCTTAGAATATTTTGAGGATTCCGCTACAAGCGGTAAGATTCCAGCTATTAAAAGAAAAGGATTTTTGGATATGCTTGATATTGTAAAAAACGAACAGGTGGATGCTATTTTGATATATGAGCTGTCAAGGGTTGGACGCACATTTTGGGATACTTTAGATGCAATAAAGGCTATTGAAGAATATGCACCCTTAATATCATGCTCGCCACGAGAATCGTTTTTACAAATGACTGAACCAAGTGTAAGAAAATTGATGATTGGGATATTGACATGGGTTGCAGAACGCGAAAGAGAAATGCTGGTTCAGAGAACAAAAGATGGGATATCTAGAGCTAAATCTGTTGGAAAGGTTATCGGTAGACCAAAGAAAAAATTGGATAAAGATAATCTAATAAGGATGCTTGCTCAAAATGAAACGCGTGTTAAAATTGCAAAGGATTTAGGCGTTTCGAAGGCAACCTTATATAAAGAACTAAGAGTTTTATCCAATGATTTGATAAGCAATACCAGTGAAAATAGTTAGTAGATATAATATTTAATAAAAAAAGTAGCTGGATATTTATATAATTTTTGCATATTTACTGTATGTTAAAAGGTTCAATTACTTTTGCATTAGTTTTATTGTTGACAACTTCTATTTTTTCACAAATAGATGCCAAAGGTGGCAGTTTTAAAGGAGGTGGTGGCTTTGGAGGTGCGAAAAGCTTTAGTTCAAATTCAATGCCGTTAGGTACGGGACAGGGTAAGATGTTTACAAGCTCTCCGTCGGGAAAAATAAGTCCACAGGAATCAGCTCAAGGACCAAAACAAACAGGGTCATCATCTACTATTAAGAGTGATCTTGAGAGGAATCGTCAATCACAGTCGCAGCAACAGCAACAGCCTAATAGTCAATTCCAACAACAGCAACCTCGCTCTAA
>JBQCGN010000183.1:0-2631 GCA_051955655.1 Candidatus Nitrosocosmicus sp.
CCTCCTCCAACTGGTGGAATCACCGGAGCAATTATTTAAATACTGAATACACAAAAATTTTTTCTATTATCTTAGATACCTTTGGGTAATTAAGATTCAATTATGTTGACTCTGTTTATTCAGATAAAAAAGCTCCAGTTATTTATCAAAATAAATTGTTATTATTGATTTTAGAAAAAGTGCATATTATAGAGATACAATATAACTTTAGATAAATCATTAATAAATATTAACAAGATAGAGAAATGTAATATACAGAGATAAATACAAAGAATACTTGAATTCATTTACTATATTAATTATCAATTATGTTCATTTTGCTAAATTGCCTTTGATAGTAAATAAATAGATTAACACCTATGAAACACTTCATATATGTAATTGACTTGAAATAAAATTGGTACTCTATTTGGACCTCTAGAAAATATTTGGTAGAATAGCACATCGTATGTTACTATCCTAGTTATAACTGACTCATTCAGACCTTATGAAAATCTCTCCTAACTAAAACAAATGAAGCCTAACAAAAATCAACTAAATTATAATCTTTTAAAATATCCATTTTTTCAAAAAAAACAATATGAAGTTTTTAGTAGACTCTGGAGTATAAATACGCGTCTAGATTGCTCAAATCATAGTTTATGAGGAAGTCCTATTTGAAGTAGATTTTTATCATAAATCATATGAACCCACTATGCAATAAGATTATAGAGAAGTCTACCAAAGCAACTGGATCTAACAGGGTTATGATCATTGTTTATTGGAGAGGTAATTCAATTCTTTTTTTCCTGGGCATGTTTGATCTCACTGTGACTTGCTTTTTGAAGCCTATAACACCAGTTCATACATTGGTACAAAATATGGCAAATTTTATAGCGATTTGAGCACACTCCCATCAGTTAGTAGTTATGGTATTTGGAAAGGTAAAGGCTCCATAGTTCTGCCCGTTATTTTATGCAAATATACTCTGAATTTCTTGGTTTTAAAGACCAGCAGATTTTCCCTCCCAGAGCACATTATAACTCACGGTTCACTTTTAAAAAATATTTATTAATAGGAAATCTAAAGAGTTGAAAGGAAATTAATATAAAAGAATTTAACGAAAGTTATATTGATAAAAACAAAAACATTATTTGTTCTTGTAACTCTATCGATTCTCTGGGGATCAAGTTTCTTTGCCATTAAAATGGTTATCGATGTAATTCCGCCTCTGTTCGCCTTTGGTATACGATTTATTATTTCTGGTTTAGTGCTATTAATCGCATATACATTTGAAAGAAAGAAAAGTAAATTTAAAAACCAAGTTACAACAAAATGGAAAGATGCTTTAATCCTTGGTGGTTTAATAATCTTAGGTGGACAGGGCTTGCTTGTGTGGGGAGCTCAGTATCTTTCAACTGGAATGACTGCTCTATTAAATTCAACAATTCCGCTATGGGTAGCTATAATTACCTCCATAGTGTTTAAACAATATTTATCAAAGACAATAATATTAGGATTGATTTTGGGATTTTCTGGATTAATTATTCTTATAAATCCTTTTTATGGTAATAATAATTTAAGCCCGATAGGGATAATATCATTAACTGTAAGTTCGGTGTCTTGGGCTGTCGGTTCAATTTATTCTTCAAAAATAGATCTATCGATTAGCATTTTTAAATCATCAGGAACCTGGCTAATTATTGGAGGCTTTATGTTAATTATAACAAGTTTTGCTGCTGGAGAACTCATCAATTTACAAATATCCAAGATTTCGATAAATGTAATTGTTGCTTTTTTATATTTGATATTTCTCTGCACTGCTGTTGGATATGCAGAATTCTTTTGGCTCTTGAGAGTCGAAACTCCATCCATAGCAAATTCTTTTGCATATATAGTTCCAGTGATAGCAGTTTTCCTTGGTTGGTTAACGCTTAACGAAAAGATATCAATTCAAACAGTAATTGCCACGTCAATAATCATTATCGGCGTCATATTAATGGTGAAAAGTTCATCAGGTATTTCGGATAATAGCAAACTAAAACTTAATCAAAATAAGAATAGATAATTTTTTTGTGTATGGTTTATTTTGATTTTAATTGACATAATTTCTGTCTCAGTTAAATAGCATAAAAACGAAAAAGCCATAACACCATAACACATAAAATGATATTTACTAGTATACGTTTTGGCAATTTCAAATAATTCTTTTCAATATAAATACAATTGTTATTCTTTGAGATATCATTTCATCTATTGCAAAAAAAATGCTACCAAAGATTAATTCATCTAGATTTAGGGGATTTAAAATTAAGTGGATAAAAATATTCTAAAAAATTTTAGTTTATCTTTTTAGGTATTTATAAAAAGATATAAAAGGGCATTATTCAAAATATTTTTAACTCCGCGGATGTGTATTATGTTTTATCACCTTGTTTTGTTTGACTATGTTACTTGTTAAATCAGAATTTCCTTGAAATGCGATATCCGTTTGACCTGGCTGACTTAAAGTAATTTTATTATTAATTATAGAATTTCCCGAACCAGCATCGACACCTAGAGTAATACCCTCTTGCGAATTAGAAATGGTGTTTTTAGTTATCTGGTTATCAGCAGCTTTAACATTTAAGTATACTGCTACAGCAGAGTTGG
>JBQCGN010000184.1:0-6553 GCA_051955655.1 Candidatus Nitrosocosmicus sp.
ATATAAATTTAATATATTTTCTAAGTTTTTCATATGAGTATAAATGATAATCTTAAAGTTCTGTTTGTCCTCCAAGTTTATTTCTATTGTAGTCCTTTATTTTTTATATTCATTATCATATAGCCAGCATTTTACTTGATTGTTTCCAATTCTTATATTAGGAGGGGTTTTTTGACAAATGTCTATTGCTTGGGAACATCTGTCTTTAAACCTGCAGCCCACTTTGAAGTTTAATAGATTGGGCGATTCTCCTGAAATAAAATTGATTGATTTTTTTTTAATATCGTTTATCTTTGGGATTGATTTTATAAGTGCCTGAGTATAAGGATGCAATGGATTATTTAATATGGTGTTAATATCAGATATCTCAACTGCCTGGCCTGCATACATAATAATTACTTTATCAGCTAAATTGGGAATTAGAGAGAGATCATGAGTTATCAGAATTATTTTCATTTTCTTTGTATTCTTCATATTTTTTAAAAGAGAGATAATTTGTGATTGTGTTATTACATCCAATGCAGTTGTAGGCTCATCTGCAATCAATAATGATGGCTCAAGTAATAAAGAAATTGCAATTACAATCCTTTGTTTCATTCCGCCACTTAATTCATGCGGATATCTTTTAGCTACTTTTTCGGGATCCAATCCAACTGCTTTTATCGCATTTTTTATTATCGTATCATATTTTTTTCGGTCATATTTTACTTTATGGACCTTCAAAATTTCCTTCATTTGGTTTTCAATAGTGAACACCGGGTCCAAACTATTCATAGAACCTTGAAATATCATTGCGATCTGCTTCCACCTAAAAATATCATCAAATTTTTTTATTGTTAGATTTAAGATATCCTGACCTTTTATTATTACATTTCCTGATTTAATTAATCCGTTTTGCGGTAAAGATCTTAATAAAGCAAGAGCTAGTGTACTTTTACCAGATCCAGATTCTCCAACAATACCGATCGATTGCTCATCTTCAATTTCAAAAGAAACTTCCTCTACTGCAGCCAGATTCCCTGCCCCGGTATCATATTCAATTGTTAAATTTTTAACAATTGTTTTTTCGTCATTATTATTATTATTAATCGTATGTTTTCCCGGCCCTAATGGTTTTGTATGTTACCTAATATTTTAAAAAAATGTATTAAATACTGATTCACAAATGTATTATTTAAACATGAAATTAAAAACATATTGATTCTATCCATGTCACATTTTTAATCAATTATAACATAACTTGTTATTTCTGCAGATATATTTATCATCCTCTTATTATAAAGTACAGAATCGGTAAATAAATAAACTATTATTGGATATTGTTTATTTTATTTGCATATAAAATTGACAGAATTCTTAATAAAATGTGTAAAAAAAGATAACCAGGGTATGATAACGCATGTGGGAATAGATGATAAAATTTACGACATAGACACTATTGCAAATGAAATATGGAATAACAAAAATAACTACTTTACAAATGCAATGGGTCACAGAGTAAAAGTTTTTGCGTTTAGAAATCCTGAAACAAACAAGCCTTACCTTAGCACTAGTACAAATATTAAATTTCCAAATAGTTTGAACTTTATACCTAAATGCAAATAATACTAAATATTAAAATATTTTGCGCAATTTTTTTACCCCAATACTAATATTTCATCACTAAAAATGTCAAGATATTTAAGTGTTGGGTATAAATTTAAAGTGAAACATATTGAAAACCCCAATTTGTACTTTTGATGCTAAAACTGGCATATTATGTAATGTATGTGAAAGTAAACTAGATTCAGGGGAAATTACCGAGTCTGACGTAAAAGGTTCTATTATACTTACCAAATTAGCTCAAAAAAATCCTCAATTAGATAAAATGACATTAATCAATTCAAAAGAAATCGATGATGAGGTAGTCTTAATTTTTAAAAGTTCAGATGTCCGGTTAATCCGTTCGAATCCAAGTTTATATGATTTAATTCGTCAATCCTTTGAAAAGAATGTTTGGATAGTAGAATCAAATTCCAATGATAGACGGTTTCTAGAAAATTTATTTTTTCCTGTGAGAATCGACAACATAAATTTTATTTGGCTTCCAGATGGACATAAATTAACAAGAGTGATAGTTAATAATAAAATTAATAATCTGAAAGATAACACTATTGATGCAATTAAAAAGATATCTCTGGCTTTAAAAAAAATTGAATTGGTTGTGGAAACCGAATAAAACAAAATCTAAATAAACTGCTGCTGTTATTTTGTCTTTTTTTTAAAATGTTTTAACTTTATTGTTGCCAAATAAATAATTATACCGATAAAGCAAATTAACAAGTTGTTAACTAGAACTCATTTTTCAAAAGAGTTAGAAATCCTGCAAATTGGATATGAAGTTAGAATTGCCGGCTGGATTGAAGATTTTAGAGACATAGGAAAACTAGGATTTATAACACTGAGGGATGTAACAGGAGCGATACAATCGGTTCTCCTTGGTGACAATTTAGAAAAGGCAAAAAAAATCCCAAGACAAAGCAGTGTTTTAATTGTTGGAACAGTACAATCAACCAAATCAAAAAACTTTCAAATCGAGGTATTGGCAAAAGAGATTTATATATATTCGGAGGCAAATCTAACTCTGCCCATCGATCCAACCGGAAGAATTGAATCTAATTTAGACAATCGACTTGATTCAAGAGCATTGGATCTGAGAAATCCAAAGGTATCTAAAATATTTCTATTGCGGTCTAATATATTAAAAGTTATACGCGATTTTTTAACTTTACAATCCTTTATTGAAGTAAATACACCAAAAATTATTGGAAGCGCAAGTGAGGGAGGTTCAAATCTTTTTTCTTTTGAATATTTTAAAAAGAAGGGATATTTGGCTCAAAGTCCTCAATTATACAAAGAACAACTTATTGTTGCTCTTGATAGAGTTTTTGAGATAGCCCCCTACTTTAGAGCAGAGAATTCTCATACTGTAAGACATTTGAATGAATTCATTAGTGTGGACATAGAAGCCGCTTATCTTGATTATTTTGATATCATGAATATAATAGAGGAATTGTTAAAGACTATATTCAGATATTTGCAAGAATCAGATAATTTGCCTGACAATTCTCTTTTGAAGAAAAAGCCTGTTAAGGAACTTGTTTCCGCTCCTTTTCCCCGTTTAAGCTATGAACAATGTATAAATGATCTGTCAAATATGGATGAAAAGATTAGTTTTGGTGATGATCTCTCAGATTCTTCTTTAAGAAAATTGGGAGAAAAATATGATGATTTTTTCTTTATCGTAGATTGGCCTTTACAATTAAAACCTTTTTATATTCACGAACATGACAAAAACCCTTTACTATCAAAATCTTTTGATTTACAGTTTGGATATCTCGAACTTGTTTCAGGTGGAACACGTCAGCACGATATTAACAAGCTAAGAAATAGGTTGCAAGATCAAGGTTTATCTACTGCTAGTTTTACAGATCACCTCCGAACTTTTGAATGGGGGATGCCCCCTCATTCTGGATGTGGTCTTGGTTTCGATAGGTTAATGATGGTGTTGTCTGGGCAAACTAATATTAGAGAAGCTGTTTTGTATCCTCGCGATACATCTAGAATAAGTCCGTAACAATTAATTCTATGTTTATCAATCCTTTTTCTTCCTCGTATAGGTAACATTTTGTTGTTCTAGTTATTGTTGATGTAATTATCCATGGGACTGGATTTATTTGCATATATATGATATCTGTTTTTGAGGGATAAGGATCTGACGGATGTGAATGATATATTCCAATTACAGACATGTTTTTGGACTCGGCTTCTTTATATGCTTCAAAAAGTTTATCGTTTTTTATGGCAAATCTGATTTCAGATTTTTCTTCATTTTCCATCGTTATAATTTCGTTAATGATGAATTGAGTATCATTTTTTTTTCCTAAAAGGATGGCACAAGATTCTAAAGGTTCAATTTTTTGAGAATAGTTTTCAAGGAAAGATAATTGCTTTTTGCTTATTTTTCTTGTACAACTTTTATATTTTTCATTTGTCCCTCTGGACATATTCCACATTTATTGAAGCAGGGTTGTATTTTTTTTGATTTCTAAAACCATTATGATAAAAAAACTATTAATTGTACTTGATTTCAATTTTTAATTGTAAATAATATGACAGATATGGACCTGTTGATGCCTGGAGCTGGCTTGACAGCTGTTGGTGCCATTGGTGTAGCACTTGCATTATCCGGCATATCAAACACTTTTTTAGAAGGAATGCATGCTGTTTCCCTTTTATGCATGTTTTTTGGATTGATCATGTTAAGCGGCGCATTGTTTAAAGATGGATTTCCACGGTCAAAAAAAGCAAAAAAAGCAGCAGCAATAGGCATAGCATTCTTTGTTATTGCAGGGCTGGTTGGTGCATTTGAGGTAAGCAACAGAGTTCCATCCATATTGGCATTTATCGGAATTGTGGTGTTAATTAGTATACTATCATTGGTAATTATTATTGCATCACATAAAAGGTATCCTCATTTAAACAAATTAACAATTGTTTGTATATCTCTGATAATTATTGGCTCTGCAGCTATTATATCTGCATCCTGGATAAGCAGTAGTAACTCTGTAACTGCTGGCTCTGAAAAAAAAACCGTTGACAATTCTACTCAAAAACCTATTCCCAAAGTTGTAAATGGACAGATTGTCCGTGCGTCAATTTTACCCGGTGCTTCTGGACAAGGAAATCCTGCATTCAAACCAGCTATAATTAATACAAAGAAAGGCTATGCAATAGAATGGACAAATAATGATAATGTGCCGCATACCATTACAAGCTTTAAAGATAATGGCAAATCTTTTGATTCATCCATAATAATGCCAAATAAGAAATTTGTTCTAGACACATCTACTTTAAAAGACGCTGAATATGACTACTTTTGTACAATACACCCATATATGAAAGGAAAATTTGTAATAAAGTAGAAAATTATTTTATTTTATAAAAATAAGTTTATTTTTTAGAAAATATATTTTTTATTGAAGATAATGTAAAGGTATTTTCCTTTGGAGATTGGTCACCATTACATTCGATACACAGTACCCTTAAATTTTCAGGCCTATTATCCTTCGCTGATCCGTTAATATGTTGAAATTGAGGTTGATTAGATCCAGATAATTTCCTTGAGCAGTTTTGACATCTGTTTTTTGCTCTTTCTAAAACTGTTTGCTTAATGCCTAATGTAAGATCTTTATATTTCTGTCGATTTTTACTTTTGCTACTATTCCCTGATGGATTTCCAAAAAAAGACACTATTTTCATATAGCCATTCCCTAAATAAATTCTTTTATTAGATGATCAAAAAAGTTAATTTCTCTTAATCTTTATTTATTTTAATGATCCAAGCAGATAAAATAATTTGTGCATATTGCGGGAAAGATGTTTCGTTGGAAGACAGTTGGCCTCATGTTGATGGGGATTCTAATTTAGGCGTAAGGAAAATTGATTATTTTTGTTCAGAATCACACAAGATAGCTTTTTTCTCTTCTTAAAAAAGTGTTTAAATAATACTGTTACTGAATTTATAGATTTCTATATTAGGAGATAAACAATTTTTTATTCTGAGGTAAATATGATTTTTAAGTTTTGATAATTGCTCACTGCATTTTTTCTACTACCTCGATATAGCATTGATGACCCCGATGTTCTTTATCAATTACCTTTGCTTCCTCTTCAGTAATGGGAAATTTCTCTTCTGTTAGATACTTGGAATCCTTTTCTAATAAGACTATTTTACATTCTTCACAAATTAATTGCTGGACAATCATGCATGTATATATAATTCTAAATTTTTTAAACTTTTATATCTTATTCTTTTTTTTTAAAAATATGTATCTTAAATCATCACAATCTTTACACAAAATAAACTCAATAACTGAATGATTATTCTTTAAGTATAGACTAATGATCAAAATCGATTTTAACTTCAATACGGATTTACCATTTGGAAAGGTCCATCGTATTGCAATAGGCACACCGAACGTTCAGTACAAACTACAATATTGGAGGTGGAAAAATTTGTACATTTTGCATTAATATCACATTCTATTTTTTGTTTTGTTTTTTGCTGTTGTTGTTGTTGTTGTTGTTCAGATTGATTATCACATCTAATACTGCTTTTACATTCAATGTTCTGTTTGCTGTTTTGATTTGGAGTTTTATCATTTTTTTCCGTCAGAGGAAGATTGTCTGATGCAAATGCATAATTAGCATAAATTGATACATTTAAGGAAATCAGAGTAATTATAATAAAGAATATAACTTTCATCAATACAAATAGTTTTTATTCTTTTTAATTTATTTAAAATTCTAAATGGTAATATATTATAAAAAACTACATTGCAATTATATAATAAGTTACTGTAAAATAGCTTTTTATTACTTTTAAAGAGAAATATCTGTTTTTATTTTAAATGTTTCAGTTGGTGGTCGCTCCACCATAATTTAGCTATTAACAGATTTAATTTTATGTAAAAATGTATAATATACACAAAAGTAAATTTAATTGATCCTT
>JBQCGN010000185.1:0-5236 GCA_051955655.1 Candidatus Nitrosocosmicus sp.
ATTATTTTTAATAATATTAAAGGAGACATATAATTATAATAATACTATTTCAATAGAAAAAACAAAGATAAGAAAAAATAAGGAAAAGGATAAAAGGTTTTAATAATAATTATAAGATGATGAGTAAGTATGAATTACCACCTGTACCTTATAGCTATGATGCATTAGAACCACATATTGATGCTAGAACTATGGAAATCCACCATACAAAGCATCATCAAACCTATACTAATAATCTTAATGCAGCCATTGAAAAATGTCCACAGGAAATTCAAGATAAAGACATAACAGAAATTTTAGCACATTTAGATCAAATCCCTAACGATTTAAAGGGAGCAATAAATTTCAATGGAGGAGGGTTCGATAATCATCGCATATTTTGGAATAATTTATCTCCAAACGGCGGAGGAGAACCTAGAGGATCTATTGCCAATTCAATAAATGAATCTTTCGGCAACTTCACAAGTTTTAAAGAAAAGTTTTCATCCACTACAATAGCGATTCAAGGTAGTGGTTGGGGTTGGCTGGTTTACAATCCAACAAATAAGAAAGTAGAATACATTGCAATGCCAAATCAAACAAGCCCTAGAACTGAAGGTTTAATACCTCTTTTAGGATGTGATGTATGGGAACATGCATATTATCTAAAATATCAAAACAAAAGACCAGATTATGTGAGTGCATGGTGGAACGTAATAAACTGGGATGATGTAAATAAAAGATTAGAAGAAGCAAGAGGGTAAATAAACAAAATCTATTTTTTAATCAATCCAATATCAAATATCAATTAATTAAATCAATTCTTCCAAATCCCTCTCTCATTGTTATGTTTATATTCATTGTATAATTGTAGATTTTTTTAGAATAATCATGAAGAATATCCATCATATTTTTATCAATTGATGAACAAAGATAATAACCAGGACAATCTCCAGTAAGTTGAAAAGAAGCATGTATTACCATTTTACCATTTTCTACTTGACTCCATGAAAAAAAGGGATATAACCAGCAAACTCCGGGCTTATTTGGATGCAGGTTACATGAACCTTTATCATCTAAAAATCTACATGAAATAGGCTTCCCATTATCATTCTCATTTTCATTGTTTTTTCTTTTTAAATTAACCATAGTTAAAGTAGATATAATTTCACCGTTATCGGAAAAATTGTTTGATACATTATCCCAAGATGCCACATAGGTTTCTTCTTTTAGAAAATCAGATGTATTTTTATAGCCTAAGCTTTTTGAAATTTTTGTCATATCATTAACAGTTAATGGTAACCGACCTTGTTTAGTACAACAATTATGACAATCTGGCCACAAACATCGCCATAAAAGATAAAGAGAATTATCAGTTATATAAGGAATATGAAAAATGACTTGATTTATTTTAATAGCATAATCCTGTATATCATTACGTTTTCCCAAATGCAAATCTCTAATAACTGGATCAATATCCCATTTTTGTGAAAGCATATCAAGCGATAAAGATATAAGATCTGTTTCGTTCACCCCCGCATTTGAATTCATAATATGTAGAATTATAAAACCCGCTGTTTAAATGTGATGGTGATATTAATCAACAAGATACAAAACCTAATGAAAAAGACATGTCATTAAAAAACTATGGATCTGAAGTAGCAAAAAAAGGAAAACACGCTTCTTCAACAGAGAATCGTAGATTAGTATGGGAGTATGTTATTTGGCCCCTTGTCCTAGATGTAAATAGAAATTATTTTACATTAAAAGAATACCATACAAAAAGAGACATGGTCTGTAAAGAGAAAAATATTTTGCCTTCCAGAATTGCAGGCGGATTTGTATCACTACTTGTTAAAGGAATATTGATACGTGAAAGAAATATTTATTCCATTCATTATAAGATTATACCATATATGCGAAAGAGAGCTAATTTAGATTATGGAACGGTAATTAGAGAAACAAATACAAAAAAGTAAGATAGATTAAATATTTAAAGATTCTAAAAGATAGAATAAAATATTAGGAAGAATAAATATTAGGAAGTAGCTCGTGAAGCCCGGTCGAACCAAAGAAATATATTAAATTGGTGCCGAATCTAGCGGTCAAACTCCAAGGAGGGCAAAGGATTTCAGGCTCTGGATCTTATTAGAAAAGAAACCTGGAGACAGCAGTTCGAATCTGCTCCGGGCTACTCAAATAAAGGTAGAAATAATACTATGTTTTCAAAGTGCTCTTATTATACCGTATCAAATCAAATATACATGTGAAAACGTATCAAATATACGGTCCTGCGTTAATTATTTCTTGTGGAACTTGATCGAACTTTTTGAAATTATTAACAAATAAATTGGAAAGCCTTTTTGCTGAAAGATCATATTTTTCTTTATCACTCCAAGTATTTTTAGGATTTAGAATAACTGAAGGAACATTGGGGCAAGAAATAGGATAATCAAGATTAAATATATCATGATGATCATAATCAACATTATTCAGATTCCCGTTAATGGCTGCTGAAACTATCAAACGAGTATATTTTAAATCCATTCGTTTCCCAATACCATATGGACCACCAGACCATCCAGTGTTTATAAGATAAACTTTAGAATTGTGTTTAGTGATCTTTTCGCCCAATAATTTAGCATATTCTGTTGCCTTCAGCGGCATGAACGGTGCACCAAAGCATTGTGAAAAAGTCTCCTTTGGTTCAGTGATTCCCCTTTCAGTTCCGGCCAATTTGCTGGTATACCCAGACATAAAATGATACATAGCTCCTTCTTTTGTTAACCTTGAGATTGGAGGAAGCACCCCAAAAGCATCAGCTGTTAAAAATAAAATAACAGAAGGATGTCCGCAGACACTTGGTATAACAGCATTAGGTATAAAATCAAGAGGATAAACAACACGAGTATTTTCAGTTAAACTACCATCAGAAAAATCAGGTTCTCTGCTAGAAGGATCGATTACCACATTTTCCATCACAGATCCAAATTTAATGGCTTTCCAAATTTGAGGTTCCTTATCTTTATCTAAATTTATACACTTAGCATAACATCCGCCCTCAAAATTAAAAATACCTGTATCAGACCACCCATGCTCATCATCACCAACCAATCTCCGATCCTCGTCAGCAGAAAGAGTAGTCTTGCCTGTTCCTGAAAGACCAAAAAATAAAGTGGAACTTCCATCATTACCTAAATTAGCAGAACAATGCATCGGAAATATACCTCGTTGTGGCAAGATAAAATTCATGATAGAAAACATGGATTTTTTTATTTCACCTGCATAAGATGTTGAACCCATTAAAACCAATTTTTTTTTAAAACTTGTTATAATAAATGTCTCAGATTTTGTTCCATCAAGCCCCGGCATCGCAGCAAAATCATTTATAGATAAAAGTGTAAAGTCGGGATTGAAATTTACAAGTTCATCTCTGGTAGACTTAATAAATATCTGATTTGAAAATAATGAATGCCATGCTTTATCTGTAATAACTCTTACAGATAACCGAGATAATCTATCAGCGCCCACAAATCCATCAAAAACATATAGTTTATCCTCTAAACTATGATCGCGAATAAACTTCATCATTTTATTAAAAATGTTTTCAAAATTTTCTTCTGAAAGTGGATGATTAATCTTGCCCCAATCAACAGAAGTTGTAGTGATTTCATCTTTTACAATAAACTTATCATCAGGGGATCTTCCAGTGAATTTCCCAGTTTTTACCGACAACGAACCTGTGTTAGACAATTTACCCTCATTGTTTGAAATAGCCAATTCAACTAACTGAGGAACAGATAAATTTTTGTACCCCTCATTAATTGCCAAATCCATCTTCCTAAGGTTGCTTCACATTATCAATAGTTATAATCTTTGGGGTAAATTGTTATCAAAGATAGCTATTATAATATATAAAAATATTTTTGTTAAACTAGTTTTTTATAAATTCTTACAATACATTAGATTAATTTAAAAAAATATTACGGTTAATCATAGTAAAGAAAATTATAAAAGAAATCATTCTAATGCATTTGTAAAATCTTACCTTCATTCTACAAAATTAGACAGATCTATATTAAAAAAATATTTCAAAATACCGATATAACTTTTGATTGGCGGCGGAATGTCATCTTCACATACTAAACCAAGATCTCTAGCATTAAACCAAATTATAACACTTTGTAAAATATTAAGAAATCGCAAATGACGATTTTCAACAACACCAAGTGAATGTATATATTTTTCAGCAAGTCTCCATGATGCAGTAAAATCAATGCAATCACTACCATATATGAGTTTTAATTGATCTTTAACATCATTTCCAAAAGTAAAAGGTTTTTTACACAAAACAAGAGGAAAATCCACTTTATCAGGGAGAAATAGGTCTGGTGGAGACCATATAGATATTATTTTAGTTCCATCGTTTAATTCGGATTTAAACTTATCAGACAATTTTTCAATTATTGATTCTTCGGTAAACCATGAAAAGATAACAGTTGCCTCAGAAATAGACGAATGGGTAACATCATCATTTATTATTTGAATATTTTCATCATCTAGATTTATTTGAGAATTAATTAAGTTAACGATATTAGGATTAATTTCGATACCAACAGCCTTTTTGACTCCAAATTCTTTTTTTGCTATCAAGAGTGATGAATGATTAATCCCAATTCCAAGATAATAGAAAATATCATCATTTTTTAATTCAGAAAAAGAAAACATTTTTCTAAAGAAAGATTCAGGAATTTTAATATTATCTCCCGAAAGTACAGATGATGGAAGATTGGAAAAAAATTCATCGATTTTCATCAAATCAGTTAATCTTTAATTCATATAAAAAGTAACTTTATTTTCATATAGCTAAAACAAAAAAGCAATACATCTAAATTTCTACATATACATTATTATTTTCAATGATAATACTATAAGTCTCTTGATTTTTTAATTTTTGAGGAAACCAAATTAATTCACCTGTTTTAACATCCCATTTTGCTGAATGCCATGGACATACCAATTCTGTATCGTTAACTATTGTACCTTCATGCAATTCAGCCCCTGCATGATTACAAATATCATTCATAGCATAATAATTACCATTAACATTTACCACCAAAATTTCTTTTCCTCCTGCTGTGATATTTTTCATAGAACCTAAAGGGATATTTTCAATTGTATCTACCAAGAATTTGGTCATAGAATTTAATAAAAATAAAAGTATTTAAGCATCAAAAATCGAGAGATTAATATCAAT
>JBQCGN010000186.1:0-4914 GCA_051955655.1 Candidatus Nitrosocosmicus sp.
CATCACTAGTTCCAGAAAACTGTGAAGAAGAGGTTATTGAAATCCTGACTTCTTTGAAAGGTAAATCTAAGACACATAAAAAAACAAAAGATGATCTCAATAAAGAAGAATACTTTAATGCAGAGCAAAACGCCATAGTGGCAAAAGATGCTGAAAGATGTTATAGAATAATGATGAAAGGAGATGTAAATTCTTGGAATTTAAGGGATACTCATATGATGAATACTCTGGAACATTTGATGGATTTTCACAATCAAGGAAAAGATGGCAAAATATCAAAAGCAATTGTTTGGGCCCATAATACTCACATTGGTGATGCTCGTTTTACAGATATGGCAAAAGAGGGGATGATAAATATTGGTCAGCTTGTCAGACAAAAGAAAGGAACAGATAATACAGTATTGGTTGGATTTAGCACATATAGTGGCACAGTTATAGCAGCAAAACAATGGGGAGCCAGTATGGAAATTATGGATGTTCCACCAGCAAAAAAAGGAAGCTGGGATAATTTGCTACACGGCTTAAACAATAACATACATAATGATAAAATAATCTTTTTTGAAAAAGATACAATGGCTAATTCCACTAACGATAGTGCATTTACAAAGAAAATGCAAACAGAATCTATCGATGATGAAAATTATGAAAGTGATAGAGGTAGAGGTAGAGGACAAAGAGCAATAGGAGTTGTCTACAATCCTAAGTATGAAAGATTTGGCAATTATGTTCCAACAATATTAACTAAAAGATATGATTCTCTAATATTTATAGACAATACTAATGCTTTATCCCCCTTGCATCTGCATCCAATAAAAAATAAAGATCTTCCCGAGACTTTTCCAACAGGAGTATAAAATATTATAGTTTAATTGTTTGTTGTCAATGATGATGATAAAGATCATGATCATTTTTAATTTATGATATTAAATGGGAACAGTTAGTATAATTATGCAATAAACAATAATTATTTCAAATATCAAGGTAATATATAATTATAATTATTTTAGTAAAACAATTGGCAACAGATTATTATACTCATAGGATGAATAACTACTGAAAATTACATTCATAAACTTTAAGATTAGAACTACGATTATAAAGATGAACTTGATACTCAAAGGAAGGAATTAACAATATCTTTTATATTTATATTACTTGATCATTAGCTAAATGCTTTCTAACTCGCTCACTTAAATCCTTCATTTTCAATGGTTTTTGAAATATTTCTGCTATTTCGAAATCACATTTTTCTAGCTCTTGTTTAACATAATCTACATCAAAAGCAGTCATAAAAATTGCTTTAATATTTGATTCCAATTTCTTAATATTAGTTACAAGCTCAATTCCACTCATAACTGGCATTCTAATATCCGAAATTACATCAGTAAATTTTTTTGGATTTGATTTAAAATAATCTAATGCTAAAAGAGGGTTATCAAAAGCATCAACATTAAAACCATCTAGCTGCAATGTCAGTTTAATGGCACTAGCAATATCTATATGATCATCTATACTATAATATATGGGTTTGATAACAAATTCCTTTTCTGTATGTTATACTATAGTAATAACTTGTAAATAAACAAATTTTCAAATTAATAAAGTAGTACAATTGTAAAGGATCCGAATGTTTCCCGATGTTTTCGATCACAAAAAAGGTAATCGTTTACTATATTTTAAAATATAATTAGAAATTTTCGTTTATTTTATTGAAAAAGTATTGTTTATTTTATTGATATCTTTAGAGTTTTCAAATATAAAATCTACTCATGAATAATGGTACAATGGCTATAATAAGGAATTTATTTATCCTGACTTTAAAATATGAAGCACTTTCTTTTACGGTGTTACTATATCTTTATTTTATTTAAAAATACTGTTTAATAGTCATGTTAATCGATTATTTCCATTATTTTGCTGGAAAGATCCTTTAATTTTATTGGCTTGTGAATTAAAACTCTTTTTTGTCCTTTTAATTCAGGAAATGCATTCTTAATTTTATCGTCCAGGTAGTCTGATGCTGAAAAAAAGCAGATTTTTGAATTATGGATTTTGTCCCTTATAAAAGAGTAAAATTCCAATCCACTCATACTGGGCATAATTATATCAATCAAAATAATATCATAAAAACTAGGTTTGAAATCATCTATGGCTTTTTGAGTATTAAAATACACATCAACGTCGTATTGACCATACATTTCTAGGCCATCCTTGAAAAGAAGCGCAATATCTTCCTCATCATCGACAAGCATAACTTTTTTTCTATTCATAGGTATATTCTTTTCATATTTATTGAAATTTCTAATCAAGACCTTTCTTGATTTTGTTGTCTATTTCTTTATTATAAATATCATCTTCATCATCGAGAGGAAAAGGCAAGGTAAATCTAAAAATTGAGCCAATTTTCTGTTTTTTAAAATTATTATTATTATTAGCTTTATAGTCATCATTTTTTTTACTACCCATCTTAGAAGCCTCATTAGATTCTTCAAACCACATTTTCCCACCATGTGCTTCAACAATTTTCTTTGATAGGTATAGTCCAAGCCCTGTCCCCTGAGTTGACCTTGAGGAAAATTTTTCAAACAACTGGTCTTTAATATTCTTGTTAATTCCAATACCCGTATCCTCTATTGTAACAATTATTCTGTCTTTATTTTTATTAAAATCAGCACTAGTTTTGGATTTATTTTCAATTGCATTGTTATTATTATCTATATACAGATTATTCTGAAATTCGATCCCTCTTTGAAAAGTAGTAGATATAACAATAAGGCCTTCTGCTGTAAACTTCATTGCATTGTCCAATAAATTAAAAATTACCTGACTAATCTTTTGAGAATCACAGTCGATATAAAGTGGTTTATGTTGACTAATCTTTTGATGATCTTCTTTGTTATTCTCCTTGTGACAACAAGGCTCAAATACTATTGCCACCTTTTTTGCTTTGTCAGTATACATGTATTTTTTTTCAATATCGTCTATTACCTGTAAAATAAGATCGTAAATATCTACATCCTTTTGTATGCTTAACCCGAAACTGCCGCTTTCTATCCTACTTACCTGCAAAATACTCTCGGCAAGATTCTGCAGTCTTGAAGCATTTCTTGTTATAATGTCTATCTCTCGCCTGAATTTGTTTTTTTTATCGCCAAGCTTTTCTTCTAGTATCTCCATGCCGTTTAGTATTGGCATTATCGGGGTTCTCAGCTCATGTGCTGCTATATTTATAAATTCATTTTTGACATTTTCATCTTCTTTCATTTGTCCAAAAAGGATACTCTGGTTATAGAGAACCTCAAATATGGATGCATAAGACAAGACAATAGATTCGCTATTAGAATAAATGGAAAAACCTATCGAAGCTGTTAGTTTTTCCTCTCTTATGTGTTTTAGTTCCATTATCAAGGACTCTTTTCTGTCAACTACTAGAGATTTTATTTTGATGTTTACACTTGGTGCAATATCCTGAAAAAATATATTGTTATTTTTTATGTTTTTATTTAACAGGCCAAAAGATAATGACTGTCTTATTGAACTATCTATAGGTAAAAGGATGTTAATGTTTAATTCTTTGTTTTTGTCTGCCATATCTTTTAAAAGCTGCAAGACACCTCCTCTTTCCTGAAGATAAAATGCATTTGATGTAGAGTATATTATCTGGATCTCTTTAGCTGCATTACTTATCATATCGTGTTCTTTTTTTTCTGCTTCATGGTAGTCTGAAAAAACTTGAGTAATTGAATGAACAACCCCTTGCTCTATTTCTTTTATTATCTGCTCTGCAGGAATTGCTCTTTCCCAAAAACTGTCAAAAACAAACTGCTGCTGCTCTACTATTTCTGGAATATTACTAAATAAAAGCTGAGGTAGTGATTGTGCCTTTTTTAATGTTGCAACAGCAACATACTCTTTTTCATCAGAAACTTCAAAGTTTCCCTTCATGCCCTCTATATGCCTTATTTCAGAAAACTTCATCATTTCTCTTATGTAGTTGACGTTGTCTTTTGTTATTTCAGTAACATATCGAAGTTTAAGTCCTCGTTTCTCTACTGCATGTATTCTCTTTTGCTTTATGGAATCAACTTCTATAATTACCGATGGTCCTATTGAGGAAATACAAGAATCGATCTTTTTTGTAGACCTGTCTATAAACTTTAAAATTTCATTATCTGCATCAGTAGAACCATAATATACTTTTGTAAAAGAATGTATGGAATTAATTGAATCTGAATTAAAATATCATAGACCTTCAGATGACCTTTTTTCAACAAATGTTTTTGTATTATCATTAACTATAATAAAAAGGACCTTCCAACCATTAGTATGATATACATTTTTTTAACTAAACTAGATTAGGGATTATACTATATAACTTGAATAGGTTTTAGGATTTGCTCTGTCGCATATCTCTATGTAATTACCTAGGTCATTCATTGAACAGTTGTGATCATTGTTGGCATTCTCATAATCAATCTCTTGTGTAAGAAGAGGAGAAATCCTTTTTGCGTTTGATTTTAAGGACAAGGGATGATTATCTTGTAAGAAAGAATAAAAAGATAAGGTAAACCGTGCTATATCCATGTTCTTTTATTCTTGTTATTGGCTACAAAAAAATATAATTTTCATCTGCTATATCGTTCAAACAAAGGTATCATAAAAGATAATGACAAGAACCTTTCTATACATACAAGTTATTTACAAACTTACATGTGTAAATAAATTGGATAACAAGCAACAGATTAGCGGGTAATAAAGACTTAATCATTGCAATAGATTTTGCAGACATAAAGGTAAAAGACAGAGCCAATACCAAAGAAATACTCGCTTTGGAGATTGCAGATGACTACATGATGGAAGAAAGGTGATGTCAAAGATGATTAATCAAATTCTAAAATCAATGAATATATCAAA
>JBQCGN010000187.1:0-7020 GCA_051955655.1 Candidatus Nitrosocosmicus sp.
TCAAAAACTATGATGAAACAAGCTAAAGGAAGACAAATGCATGGGCTTTTAAGGAGATTTGGTCTTGGTTAAAGATATTGCAAACAATATCATTTTACAGGATAAATCTATTAAAACCATACAGCGTTCACACTTCATTTGCAATTATTGTTATATCAGAAACTTCAAAGATGTAAAAAGAAACACAATAAAATATAGTACGGTTATAAAAATAGTAGAAGCAGAGGATAAGGAATGCGAAATTTGCAAAAATATGTTTGAAAGAACAATAAGAAACATTTATTATGACATAATCGCTTCAAATTATTTTGCAAGTATTGGTCCTAATACTAGTATAGACATCGGATCAAGCTTACCTTTTATTTTTTTTGAAAAGGAGGATTATTTAAGATCTTTATTTAAAATAAAAGGATTACCTAATATCAAAAACAACTTTAATGCTTTAATCAGAGAATTGATAACAAATAAAACTGGATGTATATTAAATCACATTAATCCCGATATTAAGATAGAAATAGTTTTGGATGTCGACTTAAAGTTTGAGATCAAATACAAAACGAAGGAAATTTTTCTTTTAGGACGATATAATAAATACAAAAGATCATTTAGCCAAAGACTAAAAAAAAATCATGGCATTGATATCAATAAAAGAGATTTTGGTAATTTAAGCGATACAAAATATAACGATTGTACAGTTGAGAGCATAGTTTTAGAGTATTTATATTCAGAGTTCAGACCAAGCTGTACAAAAATTTCTTGGCTAGGAAGCGAAGATGAAAATAGCCTAGTATTGGGAAGTGGAAGGCCATTTATAGTAAAAGTTAGTAATCCTTCTCAAAGAAATTTTAAAAAAAAGGTCGAAATAAAAAATATGATAACATTAAATTTTGAAGAAGTAAAATCCAATGATATTGAAATATATTCAAAATACATTATAAAAACCAAGATTTTTGTTAAAATTTTAGAAGAAAACGTTGAAAAAGAGGAAATAGAAAAAGCAACATCATATTTAAAAGGAGACATTTCTTTTTACAATAAAAATAAAAAGATAAAGAAAAATATATACGCATCGTATTATAATTTTATAGATAATAAAAATTTTGAATTGATTTTGACATTAGACAACGGTATACCTATAAAACAATTAATTGGGGGGGATGATTTTATTGAACCTTGTGTATCAAGATTAATAAACAGAAAATGCGAATGTGTATTCTTTGATATTATGGAATTCATGGATATCAATTTGAATAGGAAATAAAATTTGAACAATGAACCAGTTTGATCCATTCTTTAAAGTAAAAAGAGCTTTTGAAAACAAGTTAATAAATGAGGAAGTTTTTAATTTGATATTAAAAAAAAAATCCTTAATTGATGAAAGGATAAACAAAATTAGTAAACTTACGGATATAAAGTACCCTAAATATTTTGTTGAGCCAAGTTTATTGATAGCAACGTCTCAATTAGAATATGAACAATTTTCGATTATTTATGCAAGAACTCTTCCAATTAGTAGAGAAGACAACAAGATAGAAATTTTTATCCAATTATTTGCTCCTTTGATTATTTATGGTTTAAAAGGGACCATTTATTCCGTAATAGCTCATGAGTTTTTACATTACCTGGATATGTTAAACAAAATAATAAATTTAGAGATTTATTCTGAAAAGCCCGCTAATACATTATATGAAAATATATATAATGATAATGAAAAACTATTTGATCATCATAAAGTTTTCAAAAAGGACAAATATTTAACAAAAATCATTGATAAAAATTTCGAAAATGGTTTTAATGTAGAAAAGTTAAATAAAAAATCTGTAAAATATTGGTTACAAAAAAAATTACCAACTGAAAAAATAAATATTGAAAGCAATTATACCAATATGTCCTTTTTATCTATGGCAAATACCGAAATTGATGAAGACATTAAAATAAAAATAAGCAAACTGCTATAAATATAAAAGAAACGACTAATATAATAAACTATTTGGATTTTTGCTTTTTTAACTGATCTTTTTTGAATTCAGTATAATTGCATTTTCCACAAGTATAACGATCTTTATGATCAGCCATAAATATCCCTTTACCACATCTTGGACATTCTCTTTTTAATTTTTCTGTCTTGTTTTCATTTATTTTGTAAAATTTGTATACACTTGTCTGACCCTTTGTTTCCTTTGCCATCTTAAAACTACTCCTAATTTTTTCCTATTTAATTTTATTTCTTTTTAGATTTTGCTTCGGCAACAGCAGCCTGTTTTGCTTTTAATCGTGCTGCTTTCTCATCATCAATTATTTTTTTTCGTTCATCTTTTGATAAAGATCTCAAAAAAAGATATCGAGGGATTTGTTTTTTAGCATCGTCAATTTTATCAAAATAATACATTAGAGTATTAACATCAGGGTTACCAAATTCACTTTTAATTGAGATTGGTAATAGATTTTTTTTATCTATATTTAATTTATCTGCAACTAATTCTGCTGCATCTTGTCTTTTTATTGAACCGGATGCATTTCTTATTACGGATTCTATTTCACGCCTTTTCAATAAAACATTATTATTATCTTTTAAAATTACGACTTCTAAATTCAATTATCTATCATTCATATTTAAACAATATATATATTTCTAAATTGTTATTTAGAGTTAACGTATAAGAAGAGGGTGTTTGAAGTCTATTAAAGTATTTGCAATAGATATTGATGGAACAATAACAATCAATGGTGATGGTGCAGTGAATTTAAATGCACTATCTAAATTAAGATATTTAGTTAAACTTGGTCACAAAATAATTTTTGTAACAGGCAGATCATCTATAGAAGCCTTTACTTTATCAATTTTTGGCGGTACTACGAAGATAGCAATAGGAGAAAATGGAGGAGTTATAACAAAATCTCCTTATGAACATATTCTTTTGGCCGATAAAGAAAAATGTATAATGGGTTATAAACTATTGAAAGAAAACTTTGGAGAAATAGAAAACAAGAGTGTATTTCCAAGAATGACAGAAGTTGTTTTAACGAGAACATTTGATATTAACAAAGGAAATAAAATATTAGAAGAAAATAATCTTGAACTAGTTCTGGTTGATAGCAATTATGCATTTCATATAAATGAAAAAAAAATTAACAAGGCATATGGTCTCAGTCATCTTTCAAATCTTATGAGGATAAATCCTTCGGAGATTATTGCGATTGGCGATAGTGAAACAGATATCCCTATGTTCATGCTATGTGAAAACAGCATTACATTTGAAAGTTCAAAACAGGAAGTCAAAGAAAAGGCAAAATATGTTGTTAAAGGCGAAAGTGGTGAGGGATTAATAAATGCACTTGATTTAATAGTACAAATAAAAACTACAGGTATATAAAATGCTGTATGAAAATATTAAACAAGAAATAAAAGATCAAATTGAGAAGGTACTATTTCTTTATAATTTAAATGCAGATGAAATAAAATTTGATGTTTCCGAACCCCCTATTAAAGAATTTGGAGATTTTTCTTGTAATGTGGCATTTCAAATTTCAAAAGTTATCAAAAAAAATCCTTTTGAAATAGCAAAAGACATAATAAATCACATATTATCACTTAATGATAAAAATAAATTTGAATCATCATTTGAATTGATATCGGCAGAAAGGCCAGGATTTATTAATTTTAAGATAGACACCAACAGATTTATGAAAAAATTCTTTTCATCTTTGTTGAATATTACTCAGATTCCACAATTCGATACATTGGATAAAACAACCCTAATTGAACACACCAGTGTTAATCCCAATAAAGCTTTACACATTGGACATATCAGAAATTCTATTTTAGGAGACTGTTTGTATAGATTACTAAGCCAAACCGGCCACAATGTTAAGGTTTTATACTATGTTGATGACTCTGGATTACAAGTAGCAGATATTATTGTTGCATTAAGAGATGCAGAAATACCTACGGAAAATTATCATAAAGAGAAATTTGATCATTATTGTGGTACTTACGTCTATATAAAAATAAATGACCTTTATCCTACTAGGCCAGATTTGGAAATAAAAAGAAAGCAAGTTTTAAAGAATCTCGAGGATCCGAATTCTGAAGTGTATTTATATACACAACAAATTGTAAAAAGAATATTAACTGATCAGCTTGCAACTTGCTGGAATTTAAAATGTCATTATGATGTTTTAAATTTTGAATCTCAAATAATACAATCTAAATTATGGATAAATATTTTCAAAATCTTAAAGGAACGACAAATCATACAGTTAGAAACAACAGGAGAAAATACCGGCTGTTGGGTATTTAAATCAAAGAAAGAA
Organism: Candidatus Nitrosocosmicus sp.; assembly: GCA_051955655.1. Classification (GTDB taxonomy): domain Archaea; phylum Thermoproteota; class Nitrososphaeria; order Nitrososphaerales; family Nitrososphaeraceae; genus Nitrosocosmicus. Next base: position 4,315 of record JBQCGN010000187.1, read on the forward strand.
GGTGATAAAGTTTTAGTACGTAGCGATGGTACGGTGACTTATTTTGCAAAAGATATCCCATATGCCATTTGGAAATTAGGAATAGTTAAAAATCCGTTTGATTTTGATTTTTTCTCTCAACAATGGGATAATACCAACCTATATGAGACAAAAATAAGAGACAGTACGAAAGAACACAAAATTTTTGAATCAGAAATTATAAATTTTAAAAAAATTGACAAAGTTATTACAATAATAGATTTTAGACAAGAAAGATTGCAATCACTTCTTTTAGAAATATTAAACAATCTGGGCATAGAAAAATCAAAATACAAATATCTCGGTTATGAGCCTGTAACATTAAGTAATAAAACAGCCGAATTATTGGGAATTAATTTAGAAAACAAAAAATCAAAATCAACTCAAATGTCTGGCAGAAAAGGTATTTTTGTTGAGGCAGATTCGGCTATTGATATGTTGATAATCAAAGCATATGATGAAATTAGAAAAAGAAATGATGAAATAGCAGATAATGAAGCTAGACAAATTGCCAAAGAAATTGCTATTTCAGCGATAAGATATTATATAATCAAACATGATATAGGAAAATCCATTGTATTTGATATAAATAATTCTTTGAGTTTGGATGGGGATACGGGTCCTTATATACAATATTCATATGCAAGAGGTAATCGCATATTTAACAAAGTTAAAGATAGAATAGATTTTTTAAAGGATTATGAAATCTCAAATTTACATTTAGACTTGGTTCAAATAGAAATTGATTTAATAAAGCACTTGACAAAGTTCTCAATAACAATAAAAGAATCTATCGATAATCAGGAACCAAAACTTGTTGCTAATTATCTTTTTTTACTGTCAACTTTATTCAATCATTTCTATGAAAGGTCTCCTATAATAAAGGAAGAAGATAAACTAAAGAAAAAAGCTAGAATAGAAATTCTTAGGGCTTCTCTTTTGATTATGCATCATTGTATGAGCATAATTGGTATAACACTGTTAGAAAAAATGTAGGAATAAAAATAAAAGAGTAAAAAGATTAATTACCCAAAAAAAATATTCATTTTAATTGATAAATATGTATTCTTCATTAAATGATTTATTATTACAATTACCCGGATTATCTCCACATTATACTAGCCATCCGCTTTTTCCTAACATGGTAACCTCTGCAATTGTAGCCGCACTGATAGCAATTGGCTTGAATACGGCTATGGCCCTATTGAGAAGAAAAACTACTAATATTGAAAAAATGAAAACTGTAATGAAAGAAACCGGAGAATGGAGAAAGAAATACACAGAAGCAATTAGAAAAAAAGATAAAACTCAAATCGAAGAATTAAAGAAAAAGCAGGCTCAGATGAACAAGATGAATTTAGAGATGCAGCAACAACAGATGAGACCCATGATGCTGTATATGATACCGTCGTTTATGCTATGGATATTTGTATTCCCATCAATTTTTGGACAAACGGTTGCCCTCTCCCCTATTACAATCCCTTATATTACATGCTCTGATTCAAATGTTAATACAGACAATCCTCCTCAAATAACAAACAGCACACATTCAAATCAAATAATAAAAGGACCATGCAAAGTTCCAGGACAAGTATTTCTATGGGGCTGGTTTTTACTAGTTAATTTTGCTTTTAGTGGAATAATTTCAAAAGTTACGAATACTAGTATTCCAACTTTTTGATATTTACAATCAATGCCATTTTCTTTAAAATAAATCTATTTATCTTCGGAACGAGTTAAATTAATCAAATGGAGAAAATCTTTGGGAGGAAACTATTTTCGGAGAAATCAATAGAACCTTCCCAATCCTCAGGGGTCAGAATAACTGAAGACGATATCAAAAAAGTCAACCTGTATAGAAAAGGAGTAAGTAAAATGTCTGAAGAAAAATTTGAAGAAGCAATCAAGACATTTGACCTTGCTTTGAGAATAGATCCTTATTTTGTAGATGCAATTATCAAAAAAGGATATTCATATTTCAATTTAAATCAATATAATCTTGCAATAACATTTTACGATCAGGCCTTAGAAATCAATGTCAAAGATCCAGAAATTTGGAATTTAAAAGGATTGGTTTACTACAGAACAAAAAACTATAACAAGGCTATTAGTTGTTGCGAAAAGGCAATAGATCTTAATCCAAATATTGCTATGACATGGTACAATTTTGCTTGTTATTTAACTTTAGATGGAAAGGTATCGGAAGGCATGGAAGCTTTAAAAAAATCCATCGAATTAGATATTTCTAATGCAAAAAAAGCAGTAAAAGACAGAGACTTTATTAATGCAAGAATGGAAGAAGATTACAAGAGAATCATTGAAGTAGTCATATTAGAATCCATTAGACAAGGAAATGATTATCTTGGAAAAATAATATGGGTAACTGGTTTAGATAAGGAAGAGATACAAGACGCTACAACTAGATTAGCAAACAAAGGGCTTTTGTATAAAAGCATTAAAAAATCATTTACCAGAACTGATGAACAGTATGAATTATCAAAAGAACTAATATCTAAGGTGGGTATAGAGAAAAGAGTAACTTCAAAAACAACAGAGGGAAAAAGAGAGACATTTTTCTCTACTCAACAACTAAAAGATATAAGTAAAATACTAAACGAATCGAGCGATTATGCAGAGAGAAATGACTTAAACCAATTATTAAATGGCATAGACAAACTGCTAAACCCC
>JBQCGN010000188.1:0-7567 GCA_051955655.1 Candidatus Nitrosocosmicus sp.
ACTATTAAATATTCAAGATTTAGAGTTTTTATGCTGTTTGATTTAAAATGTACTCCATATCCTATTTCAACTTTGTCCCCTATTTCTAAAAATGTAGCTATTTTAGTTAATCCTGTTGGTTTATATACCGCAACTGGTATCATATCTTTAAAATTATCCTTTACATTAAATATTACATGCCCTCCATTAAGTACTTGTGGTTTTGTAATTACTTGGCAATTTATATGACCTGATGTAAAAGGTAAAATATCTGATATTCTTCGTTCGTTTGTCAGATGGAGATTTGTTCCCTGATTTGATCTAAAAACCATGTATCCATCAAGATCCTCATTGATTCGTAAATTTTTAATAAATGATGTCGTGATTAATGGATTCTCTCCGCGTATTCCACAAAAAACTGGATCGGGCCCATGCGGTGCAATTAGAATTCTGTTTTTTTTATAATCAAAATTGTTAAATGTATTTGGAAATGATTCTTCGTTCAATATTTTGAGGCTCCTTACCTCTATTTTTCTTTCTGTTCCTGTATTCTCTTTTTTTCTATATGCAATTGTTTCAAAGGTGTGATCATAATTTAATCTACATCCTATTGCTGATAGGGCGCCTACAAGCCCATATCCTTTTCCAAAAAGATGATATTGAATACCATTTTTATTTGCAATTTTTTCAGCTAATTGTTTGCTTAATACTGTATCCATTGCACTATTGCTAAAAGAAATTAAATCATTGCCAATGTTATTTTTTTCATAAAAAGCTAAACCTGGATTTGCACTATTTTCTAAATCCGAATATCTCTCTATGATATACAGTATCTCTGCTTTAATTTTCTCATAATCTTTACCTTTTATTCTTAAACATACTGCCCCATTTCCTCTGGTTTTAATAGGGATATTGGGGTTTAATCTAATTAATAAAGGAAAATCTACAAAACTGACTTTAAATTTTTTAATTAAAATATCTACAATAGTGTATGCTAAATGAGTAGTACATCTTCCAAGCGTAGAGTCCGTATCATCAAGCCCTATATGAAGTGTATTTTTGTAGTCCTCTTTGTATATTTGTTTATTCATTTGTTGTACTTACTCGCTATTGGTTATTGATGGTAATAATGTCTGTTTAATTTATTTAAGTGTTGCAATAATGCTTTATATTAATATTATAATATTTTAATATCTGTAAATGCTCAAAACCATTAATGAAATAGATTTTGAAAAACGAAATGGTCTAATTCCCGTAGTTGTTCAGGATATTCATACAAAAGATATCTTGATGTTGGCATATGCTAATAAATATGCTTTGTCCAAAACAATTGAAACTGGTAATGCTTGGTTTTGGAGTACCTCGCATAATAAGATCTGGCTAAAAGGTGAAGAATCAGGAAATATTCAACCTGTAAAAAGAATTTTGGTAGATTGTGATTCAGATGGTTTGGTCTATTTGGTTGATTCTTTTAAACCTGCATGTCATACCGGCGATAGATCATGCTTTCATAATGAGCTAAACTATTAGTTTTTTAATAGTTAAGTAATACTAAACATTATTTAGAGCAATTTATCTATTATATTATTTATAATGAATTGGACTAATGGGCATTATAAAAGCGTTAAAATGTAGAGAATGTAGTAAAGAATATCCTCCTAAATTTTTATATATATGTGAAGATTGTTTTGGACCGTTAGATGTACTGTATAAATTTAATGGTAATATAACAAAACAAACCTTTGAGAATAGATCAGATTTAACTTATTGGAGATATTTTGAAATTCTCCCCGTAGAACATAAGAAAAATATAGTAAGTTTAAACGGTTCTATTACTCCTTTACAAAAAGCAAATAATTTAGGAGACCAGTTAGGTGGCTTAAATAATTTGTTTGTTAAAAATGATTCAGTAAATCCAACCTTTTCTTTTAAGGATAGACCTGCAGGGGTTGCAGTGTCAAAAGCCAAAGAAATGAATTTGTCTGCAGTTGGCTGTGCTTCTACCGGTAATCTTGCCTCTTCAACTGCTGCTCATGCAAGCAAAGCCCAGTTACCGTGTTATATTTTTGCTCCATTTGATTTAGAACATGTAAAAATAGCCCAGTCTTTAGCATATGGAGCAAAATTTATAGCAGTTGATGGTACCTATGACGATGCAAATAGGCTGGCCTCTGTTATAGGAGACTCTAATGGTTATGGTATTGTAAATATAAATATGCGGCCCTATTATGTAGAGGGTTCCAAGACTTTAGCTTTTGAAATATTGGAGCAATTAAATTGGACTGTTCCAGATGTATTAGTAATTCCAGTTGGAAGTGGAGCTATGTTGAACTCTATTTGTAAAGGATTTGAAGAAATAATGAATTTGGGGCTTATTTCTGATATTTCTCATATGAGAATAATTGCCGCTCAGCCACATGGATGTTCTCCAATAGTTGATGCCTATAAGAATAAATCATCGGAGGTTCTACCTGTAGAAATACCTGATACTATTGCAAAGAGCCTTGCGATAGGAGATCCAGGAGATGGATCATATGTTTTAAAACGTCTAAAGCAATTCAATGGAATTGGGGAAAAAGTTACAGATAATGAAATAAAAAAAGCTATACTTTTGCTAGCAAAAACGGAGGGTATTTTTACAGAACCCGCTGGAGGTGTATCCGTTGGCGTATTAAAAAAACTTGTAGAAGAAAATAAGATTGATAAAAATGAAACAGTCGTTTGCTATGTTACTGGTAACGGACTAAAAACTACCGAATCTATTATCGATCTTCTTCCTACCCTTAACCCCGTAAAGCCAGACGTACAATTAGTTTCTGCAATGATACATTGAACAAACGGATATAAATCTAAAAATGGTGGTACAAGTTATAAATTGGCTACAGTAGAATTTGTAATTCCTTCTGTTTTAAATAAGGGTGCAGGCGAAAAGAAGTTATCCGTCGATGCATCGACTTTAGAGGAAGCATTTAAAATTATTTCCAATATATTAGGAGATGATTTCAAACGAAGAGTAATTGATATAAATGGTAAACCAAGAGCATTAATTAATATTTATATTAATGGAAAAAATATTCGTTTTAATAATACTGGCATGAATTCTGTGCTCAATAATGGTGATTCAGTATATATATTACCTGCTGTTGCTGGTGGCGCAGAAATAACTAGCAATGATTTGACCCGCTATTCCAGACAAATTATGCTTGAAGAGATCGGTTATTCTGGAATGGAAAAGATCAAAGATGCTAAAATATGCGTTGTTGGTGCAGGCGGAATAGGGAATCCGGTAGTTGCGCAGTTAGTTGGAATGGGTGTAGGAAAAATTAGGATAGTTGATAGAGATGTGGTTGAAATTTCTAACTTACATAGACAGCATTTGTACAACGAATCTGATATAGGTAAAGTTAAAGTCGAAGCAGCACTAGAACGTCTGCAAAAAATGAATTCTGATGTAAACATAGAAGCTGTGCCAATTTCAGTTACTCCATTTACTGCCGATGATATCGTTAAAGATTATGATATTGTTATTGATGCTTTGGATAGCATAGATGCAAGATATGCTTTGAATGATTCCTGTATAAAATTAGGAATACCTTTTATTTATGCGGGTGCTCTTGGAATGGTTGGTTCTGTATGCACTATTTTGCCTAAAAAAAGTGCTTGTCTGCGATGTATTTTTCCAGAATTATCTGAAAATGAAATGCCAACATGCAGTACAGAAGGAGTTCATCCATCCATCCTTTATCTTGTAGCTGGAATACAGGTTTCTGAAGCAATAAAAATCATTGTTGGTCAGCAACCATCATTGATCGATAATCTTCTGTACATAGATCTCAATAATTTGGTCTTTGATAAAATTCAAATGCAAAGACATAATGAATGTGTCTCCTGTGGATCTAATGCCCATAAAAAGATCATTCAAGCTCCACCATTATTGGTAGAAGAGCTTTGTGGACGTAATAGAGGAAAGAGAACATATACTGTTACCCCTGCTCAATTTCAAAATGATGTAAATCTATTAAATGTATTAAAAAATGCTGAATCACAGGGCTATGCAATTACATCAAAAGGTAATTTGGGTGTGACCGTTTCTAACAAAAATAAATTACTTATAAGTTTTCTTACAAGTGGGGTGGCAACAATAGTAGGAGCTAAAAATGAAGATGAAGCATTATCAATTTATAAAACCTTTACAAATGGATTAAAAATAAATCATTAGCTTTCTATTTTTTTTAAATTTTATGGATCACTTTAATAATTAGTTATCATTTCAAAATATGAGAAATGCTATTAGAGCTACAATCTTTTCCAAATGTTGTAAATAAAAAAAACAGTACAGATAATAATGAAGTGCATTTAGAGTATAATTATTTGAAATCTAAAAAACTAGATGAAGAATCAGCGGACAAAAAACTAGATGAAGAATTAGAGGAAGATGAAGATGAAGAATTAGAGGAAGATGAAGATGAAGAATTAGAGGAAGATGAAGATGAAGAATTAGAGGAAGATGAAGAATTAGAGGAAGATGAAGATGAAGAATTAGAGGAAGAACCCACTGTTTCTAAATCAAACAGAAAGAATACCGCAAAAAAAAATTCTAATTCAAAAGATTCTAAAAATATCGATCTAACTCCAATCAATAAATCATTCGATAAATCCTTTAAAGAGATTCAAAAAATTCAACAGACTGTTCAAACCTTACAAAAAAGCCTTAAGAATGTGGAGAAACAATCGATGTTAAATAAGCAAATCCAATCTGAAGTTAGGGAAATTAATAAAAAGTTAATGAAAATAGAAAAAAATACTACCTCTGCTACTCCTAGATCGCAGCCAAGAAATGTAACCTCAAAAGCCGTTACAAATAAAAAAACTGATAATAAAAGGAAAAAGGGAAAATAAATCTATTCATTAATTTGTTTTACCATTTTCTACCATTTTCTTCTCTAATATTATAATATATATATTGTTGAACATATCCTGAATATCTTCCATAATAGTTACGGATCTCTTTGGATATTTTTTTATATTGATTAACTGAAATTTTAGAATCTAGGTTTATTTGAGCTTTTATAATTTGATGTAAATTATGATACAAAAATTTTAAAATCCATACATCAATAGGAAATGCTTCTAATTTATCAAAAGAAAATAATAATATACAGTCTGCAATTTTTTCACCTACTCCGTCTAATTTTAATAACTCCTCTTTTGCAAAATCATATTTATTTTTTTTTAAAGATTCTATATCAATTCGATTATTTGAAATATCTTTTGCTACATTTGAAACAAATCTAGATCTGTATCCTAGACCACAAGATACAAGATCTTGAATGGATGCATTAGAGAGTGACTTTAAGTTTGGGAATGTGTAAAAATCCATGTTATCAAAGTACACTTTTCTTCCAAATTTCTTTGAAAGGTTCCTTAGCATTAGACGAATTCTGGGTATGTTATTATTACTGGAACATAAGAAAGAAAATATACATTGAATTGGTTTTTGTCTTAATATTCTCAATCCAGGATATTTTTGGACTATGTCTTTAATTTTTCTATTTTGAGAAATCTCGTAGATTATCTCATTATAGTTGTCGTCTTCTCTAAAGACGTATCTTTGCCAATCTGGATATTCTGGAAATGAATCAAATTCATATCTTTCCTCTTTTGTTTCGTCCTCTTTTTTTTCAGTAACCTTTAATATATTCTCTCCATAAATCCCATACCACGAATTATTTTTTTTTTCCCATAAAAAATATTGGCCGCTATTTATGCTTAAATTAACATTGATTAAATGGGTATTGTACAAATTGTGTATAAAATTATATTATGCTTATTGATGTTGTCATTATATTCCTCTATACAATGGTAACTTCACCAATATCCGGAGCATGAGCCTTAAATCCATATTTTTCATTGATCTCTTCTGCAAATTTAGTACATGATATGTTGTCTCCATGGACTGTTAATACATTAGGATTTCCTTTTACTTTGTCAAGTATTTCAAATAGCTCCTTTCTGCTATTATGTCCAGAAAACTCAAATTTTTTTATTTCAGCTAAGCATTTTATTGTTTTGCCTCCAAAACTAAATTGAGCTTTTTCAAGCAATGATCTGCCTGGTGTTCCTTCCCCTTGATACGAAACCAATGCAATGCCATTTAGAGGTTCCTTTGATAACTCTTGTAGATAAAACACTCCCGAACCTCCAACTAACATACCAGCTGGTGAGATTATTACCCCAGGTGACTTTATTATTTTTTTTCTTTTATCCCAACTTGTAATGTTCTCTATCTCATTTATCGATTTTTTAAAAACTTCTGGATCTCTTAAATAGGAAGGATGTCTGAGCATAATTTCACTTGCCTTCAACGCCATTCCGTCCATTGCAATTCTGTGTGGAAAATTATATGCTTTAAGTACACATGCTATCTCTTGAGCTCTTTCTACAGAAAACGCTGGTATAAACAATATTCCCTTTCTTTCAACAATCTCTAAAGCAAAGCTCACTAACTCTTTTTCAGATTGATCTCTTGGAACTTGGTCGGTCTGAGAATAAGTACTTTCAATTATTAATAGATCAATTTCCTGAATGTCTAAATCTGCAGGACGCAATACTTTTGATCCTCTTGTATTAATATCGCCTGTATAAAAAACTCTTTTTCCTTCCGACTCTGCAATTACCGTTGAGCCGCCAAGTACATGACCGGATTCTAATAGTGTTATATCTATATCTTTAATTTGGCGTTTTTTTCTATATTCTAGGTTTATTGAATGATTTAGCATATTAATTAGATCTGAAAAATCAAAGGGCAGGTAGAATCCTGATATTTTTATCATATCTTGAATTAGTAATTGCGATAATTCAAAAGTTGGTAACGTTGCCAAAGCATTGATTTTAGAATCTGAATTTAGAAAAAGAGAAGGAACATTTCCTGAATGATCCAAATGTGCATGGCTAATCACTACCGCATCAATATCTTTGGGTTTGACATGCATTGGGAATACTGGTTCTCTTTTTAATAGTACTCCATAATCAAGTAGAATATTGGTATTATTTGAATTAATAAAAAATGCAGATCTGCCAACTTCTTTTGCAGCTCCTAATGTTGTTATTTTCAATAGAATTTATTTAATATTTATTATATTAAGTCTTTGTGATTATTATCAAAAGACTATATCCCACAATCTGCTTTTTAGATATGAATTTTTAAGCATTTCCAAATATCTATAACCTGTATCATCCAGCACAGATTCAAACCCGTACTTATTGCAGTCAAATTCTTTTGATTCCTTTTGCATACATAATTTTAAAGCATTTTCTATCTTATCTTTTATCTGTGGTCTCGAATATACATACCATAGATTATGAGCGCCTCTGAGTTCTGAAAGTTTTTCAATCAACTTATTGGGTATTTTTGAATAATGTCTGTTCGTTATTTCTATATTTACATCTTCCCATGATGGAGTTATCCAGCTTGCCACCTTTTCAAATCCTGTTTCGTCAAATTCTGCTGCAAGACTTAGTCCTTGATCTAAAGTTGTAATTATGCATTTTGCAGATTTTGCTATCTTGTCTCTATAGTCAACTCCTG
>JBQCGN010000189.1:0-4211 GCA_051955655.1 Candidatus Nitrosocosmicus sp.
TATATTATTTCTAATGGATACTTTAGAGAAAGAATTATTTATAATTGAAAAAATTATGTTTGTATAATACTGGTCGTGTATGTGTTGAGTGAAAAAATTAAATTAACCCCCGAAGAGTTTAGTTACCTCTCTTTATTTCAGACAATTACCACTGCTGTGTCGAGGGATTGTATAATTGATGATAAAATGGATAGAGTCATTTTCGTTGTGCATAGGGGACAAATGGGAATGGCAATAGGGAAAGGCGGATCCAATATTAAACAATTGCAGAATGCAATAACAAAAAAAATTGAATTAGTTGAATACTCTGAAAATCCTGTAAATTTCATTAGAAATGTTTTTAATTCTGATATGGTTCAAGATGTAAGAATTAATGAACGAGTAGACGGTACAAAAAATGTTATTGTTGTGGTTGACTCAAAGAAAAAAGGAATTGTAGTTGGAAAGGATGGAAGAAATGTTGATAAAGCGCGTATTGTTGCGAAAAGATATTTTAATATATCAAATGTCTTGGTTCTTAGTCCGGAACAATTAATTAAAAGTGAAAATATGTGATATACATTGAGTAAATCTCCATTAGGATTATTTTCCGGCAGAGTATTAAAATCAAAAAGAAAACGTCAAAGATGGGCAAATAAGTATTATAAAAGGAGAATGTTAATGCTTGACAAAAAAGCAAATCCTTTAGAAGGTGCTCCTCAAGCAAGAGGTATTGTTTTAGAAAAAGTAGGTATTGAATCAAAACAGCCTAACTCTGCAGTTCGAAAATGTGTACGAGTTCAACTAATCAAAAATGGAAAATCTATAACAGCTTTTCTTCCACGAGACGGCGCATTGAATTTCGTTGATGAGCATGATGAGGTTGTTCTGGAAGGTATAGGCGGGTCTATGGGAGGAGCTATGGGAGATATTCCCGGAGTACGTTGGCAAGTATTTAAAGTAAATGGCGTTTCACTAAATCAATTAGTTTTAGGACGAAAAGAAAAACCTAGGCGATAAAAAATGAGTGGAAAAGAACAAAATAACATTTTATTATTCAACAAGTGGGATACTAGTGAAATATCTATATTAGACGAAGGGCTAAAAAATGTAATTCTAATCAAGCCTTATATGACTATTCCAATAACATTTGGAAGACACGAACATCAGCGTCTAAAAAAGTCGGAAGTTCATATTATTGAGCGTCTGGCCAATAAATTGATGCATTTTGGAAAACGATATGCCAAAAATACCGGTAGAATGGGGGGTAAAAAAGCTCGAGTAATAAATGCCGTAAAAACAGCTTTAGATATAATTTATCTTGAAACAGGTAAAAACCCTATTGAATTATTAATTCGGGCAATAGAAAATTCTGCTCCAAATGAAGATACTACACGTATTGTTTATGGTGGGGTTGTGTATCATGTTTCTGTGGATGTGTCACCTCTACGAAGAGTTGATCTTGCTTTGCGCTTCATAGCAGAAGGTGTACGAATGCTATCATATTCCAATCCTCAGTCTATTGAAGAAGTACTAGCAAAAGAAATTATTTTGGCTTCTAATAGTGATATGAATAGCTATGCTATAAAAAAGAAAAACGAGCAAGAAAGAATTGCAATGTCTTCTAGATAATAGTTAGACAAAAACTCAATTTTATCTCCTATATTTAAATTTTTGAATCTGGTTTCTTATGAGTAGTAAAGATGATTTTATCTTTAAAAAAACAAATCTATTAAAAACACCGTCTGGAAAAAAAATCTTAAAAAAAGGGGTATTTAAAGACAAGGGTTATTTGCAATTTAAAAAATACGTTGATTTGTCAAAGAGAGAATTTAATGATTTTGTTATTCGCTACGAAAAAGACCTATACGCTTTAATCGAGTCTGATCGTGAATCAAGAGTAACCCATGAAAAATTCCTTGAGGAAGTGGGTGCAACAAATGACCTTAGACTCAATTCTGAAGATTTTGATAAGGTTAGAAATAATTTAATGAACTCGGATCGTTTATCTAACATCATAAAAAAAATTCTTAATTCTAACTTTGTAAAAATGACTTTCCCTGTTTTTCAAGCATTATTTGATGGTTTTGTAAATTTTAAAAAAGACAGTGAACTTTTAAAAGTAAGGGATCAGGTTATTGATGGACATTTAATTGCCATAGATTTAAGCGAACCTATGGACAGAATTATAGATAAAGATGAAGATCTGGATTATTTGGACGATTATAAATTTCTAAATCCATACATTCTTCTTTTAGCAAAACAGAAAATTTGTCAATTGGGTGATAATGTTTATGATGAATTTGAAAATGGATTTAGGAATGCTTTATACGGACAACAGATTGACTATGAAATGAAGGTGGGAGTAAAAGAGTTAACATACGAAAATTTAGAACAAAGTTACAACAAATATCGTGCAATCCTTGGAACCGCAGGTAAAAATATGAGCCTTAATCAGAAACCACTTTCTGAAATTTATTATATTGGTATGGCAAAAGCCTCTGAATGTGTTGGATGTGGTAATGAAATTCAGGACGCTATAATTACAAAGGGAATCAAATCTCCCTCTTGGCCTCTATTTTATTCCATTACTACCGGAGATGTGAGAAAAGCCTTTAAATTGACACTTGATAAAAGTTATTCATATTTAGCCGAATCTTATTTAGCTTTGGATATGCTCGATAATGATTTTGAACTTAAACCTTTCTTCGAATTTTTATTTTTGACTGTGAGCCATTATAATGAATTTTGGTATTCTGATCTTTTATCAAATCAAAAGGATCTATTGGATAAATTCCAAAAAGATATCGATAAGAAAATCGATAAAAAATAAAATTGACGAGTAAAAATATGTGGTCAGAAAAATACCGAATTAAAAATATAGATGAATTCATTGGTAATGAACAAAGTAGAACAGAAGTTCTAAAATGGTTAAAGAATTGGATAAAAGGAACAAAACCTCTTTTAATTATGGGTCCCCCTGGTACCGGTAAAACATCTTTTATTCTTTCTATGGCTAATTATTTTAATTATGATGTAGTAGAATTAAATGCAAGTGATTTTCGAAATAAGACGAATTTAGAGTCTACAGTAACTCCTCTTTTAAATAATAATAGTATTTTTGGAAAGAAATTGATGCTTTTTTTAGATGAAGTGGATGGTATATCCGGAAGAGAGGACACTGGTGGCTTAACTTTCTTAACTTCTATACTTAAAAATTCCATTATTCCTATAATTATGGCTGCCAATTCAAAAAATTCTAAAATTAAAGAATTAATAAAACTCTCAAAAGTAGTAGAGTTTTTACCTCTTTCTTCTTTTTCATCTTATCTATTATTACAAAGTATTTTATTTAAGGAGGATGTGAATTTGAGCCGAGATCAAAAGGTCAATTTAGTTGAAAAAAGTAATGGTGATGTTAGAACCCTGTTGAATGTTGTTCAAGCAAAAATACATGGTGAATTTGATTCTTTTAAGAATTCTATTAATGAATTGTCGGTGGATCAATGTGTCGATCTTTTTTTTTCTGCAAACGACATTTCTGAAGCAAAAAAGATTTTGATTCGCTCGGATATAAAATATATATCGCCAAAATTTGGTTATTCTTCTCAAGATGATCGTTTAAGAGATATTATATACGCAATATTTTCGAGTATTGTTGCTAATGAAAAAAAAATATCGATTTCCGATTTAGCAAAAATATTAGACGGGCTGTCCTCATTGGATATGCATGTTAATAAAATATATGAAAATCAGAATTGGCATCTACTAAGATATGCCAATGATTTGCTTATTACCAAACTATTTAAGGTAACCCGTAATTTACCATTGAGATACAGTCAATACAGCATTCCATTTCCTCTACTTGGTTCTATATTTATCAGGGGACAATCAACTAGATTGCTTGGTAAAACATTGGGAAAGCTTTGCCATACTAGTTCCAGCAGTATTGGTATGTTTTATCTTCTGCCTATTCTCCTCATATTAAAAGATCAGAATACTGAACAAATTTTTTTCAATACTCTTGATGACGATAAATTAAATGAGATAATCTTAAAAGAAAAACAAAAAATTCAAAAGACAATGTAAAATTATACGGTATAACAATTAGACAGCATAATGTTTTTATTTTTTTAAATTTTCTCTACTTTTAACGCAAATGAATAAAGAAGATATTTTATCAATTAGTGATTGGATAAAAATATCTGTAAGATTTAAGGGACTGTGTTCTA
>JBQCGN010000190.1:0-6636 GCA_051955655.1 Candidatus Nitrosocosmicus sp.
TAAATTTATATTCCATAAATTCCCAATTCCAAAAAAAGTTTATCAATATTTAGTTAATATTTTTAAATCTGCCTCTATAAAAAACGACATTGGTAGCAATGAATACGATAAATTTCTTTTGAAATGGTCTAGATTGCTTAATCAACCAATTCCAGATATAAAAAGAATTTCAATAGACATAGAAGTCGATGCTGAAATAGGAAGGATGCCGACTGCAAGAGATCATGATAAGGTTGTTTCTGCAGTAGGTTTATCTGCATCTGATGGTTTTAAAAAGGTTTTTGTTCTAAAAAAAAATAATGATATCGATTATTCAAAACTGGACTCGTCCATTGTATTGTGCGACACTGAAAAGGATTTACTGTTAAAAGTTTTTGAAATTGTTCAAAATTATCCTATAGTTTTGACTTTTAATGGTGATGATTTTGATTTACCTTATCTATATGCACGGGCTCAGGATCCTTCTATAGACCCTATAAATAAGAAACCAATTGATAAAGAATTGATACCTTTTTTGGTAAAAAAAGAGTCTATTAAAAGAGGCATTCAGGCCGAGCCAGTATTACTGAAATCTGGAATTCATATTGATCTCTTTAGAACATTTCAAAACAGATCAATGCAAAATTATGCATTCAGTCATAAATACTCGGAATTTACATTAAATGCTATATGTGAAGCTCTTTTAAATGATTCAAAAGTAGATTTCGAAGGAAATATTAGTGATCTTCCTATCGAAAAGCTTGCCGAATATTGTCTGAAGGATGCAGACTTAACCTTTCGTCTCACATCATTTAATGAAAATTTGTTGATGAAACTAATTATTATTATTTCAAGAATTTCTAGAATGTCTATTGAAGATATAACAAGATTTGGTGTAAATCAATGGGTTAGATCATTGATGTTTTTTGAGCACCGACAGCAAAATATCCTTATTCCAAGAAGGGAAGAGCTTCAGAAAAAAGGTACTTCTTCTACATTAGCAATTATCAAAGAAAAAAAATATCGTGGAGGACTTGTTGTCGAGCCAATTTTAGGAATCCATTTTAATGTAGTAGTTGTGGATTTTGCCAGCTTATATCCGAGCATTATAAAGGTTCATAATCTTTCATATGAGACAGTCAACTGCCCACACAAAAGTTGTCAAGAAGATTTGAATACACATATTGATCAAACCAATCACTGGGTATGTAAAGAAAAAAGAGGTTTAACTTCAATTTTGATTGGAACCTTAAGGGATTTGAGAGTCAATTATTATAAACACCTTTCAAAGGATAACGCGTTAAATAAAGAAGACAAAAATCTTTATAGTGTGATTAGCCAAGCAATTAAAGTTATTCTAAATGCTACATACGGTGTAATGGGTGCAGAAATATTTCCCCTATATTGTCTACCTGTTGCAGAAGCTACAGCGGCGATTGGACGTATTACAACAACAAAAACAATTCAAAAATGTCATGAAAACAATATTGAGGTTATCTATGGGGATACCGATTCTCTTTTTTTAAAAAATCCTACCAAAGATGCATTGAACACTATTTCTTCGTGGGCTAAGAAAGAATTGGGAGTAGATTTAGAAATAGATAAACAATACAGATACGTAGTTTTCAGTGATCTAAAAAAGAATTACCTTGGAGTATTAACTGATGGTACGGTAGATGTTAAAGGTCTTACTGGAAAGAAGTCTCATACCCCGCCAATAATTAGATCTGCTTTTTATGATATTTTGAATGTTTTAAAAGAGGTTTTTTCAGAAAAGGATTTTGAAAAAGCAAAAGAAAAAATTAAAAAAATTGTTCAATCCATAGCAGAAAATTTAGAAAATAAAAAGATCTCCCTAGAAGAGTTAAGTTTTAATGTAATGATAAATAAATCGCCCGATAACTATGGAATAAGAAATTCAGAAAAAAGGCCTGATAGATCAATATCTTTGGTAGACGGTAAAGCAAAAGATATTGAGAACATAAAGGGTATTCCACAACATATCAAAGCAGCAAAACAATTAGTTGATATTGGCAAAAAGGTAAAAACTGGGGATATTATTTCATATGTTAAAACCCGAACAATAGATGGGGTAAAACCGGTGGCATTAGCCAATCAGATGGATATAGATACTGAAAAATATTTAGAAACCATGGAATCAACATTTGATCAGGTGCTTTCTTCTTTAAATCTAAACTTTAAATCACTTATAGGGAAGCCCAGGCAAACTAATCTAGACGAACTTTTTTGGAACTAAACCCTTTATAGACATATTCTGATTTATAAAAAAACAAATGATGATCATTTAATATGGACAACTTTTCTGAAATAGAAAATCAATTCATTAAACCCGAGTATACAGATTCCAAGTGCAATTTTTGTGATATACCAAAACCAATTTCATTTAACGAATCCACTGTTAATATTATTGGAATACCAATAGATATAACTACAACTTTTGGTAAAACTGCATCCTTCGGACCTCAATCCATTAGAATAACCTCTTCTAAACAAATTGAAACGCTCGTATATGAGAAAGATATAGAGATATTTGAAAGATCGCTTATTTTTGATCTAGGTGACTTGAATTTACACCTTGATACTTTAGATAAAAACAATATAAAGGAAGTTGAATTATATTGGAAGAACTTTGATTCAAAGATATCAAAATTAACTTCTTCATTATTATGTTTGAAAAAGAAACCAGTCTTTTTGGGCGGCGAACATACTATCACATATTCAACATTTAAAGAATTTTCAAAATATGATCCACTATTATTACATTTTGATGCCCATAGAGATCTAAAACCCATGTATAATGGCATGAAATTTTGTCATACTACCCCTTTTTACCATTTACTCAATGAAGGCTATTTAAAAGGCGAGAACCTTATTCAAATCGGTGTTAGGCAAGCTGATAAAAACGAAAACGATTTTGCCATTAAAAATAATATAATAACATTTGATGCCTGGGATTGCTATAATACATTTGATAGTCTAATTAAATGGATAAAGCAAAACTCAAAGGGTAGGAATATTTATATTTCGTTTGATATAGACGTGTATGATATTCCATATGTTCCTTGCACGGGAACGGCTGAACCATTTGGATTGAATCCTTGTCAAATATTAGAAATAATCAATAGTATTGATGCGTCTTCAAATTTGTTGGGATTAGATCTTGTTGAAACTGGATTGAAAAATGATGATTATCGAGAGGGTGCTCTAGCAACCCAGACCTTAATGAGAATATTGACTCACAAGTTTGTAATACCAAAGTAATTAATTACTCGCAACCGGCTAATTCATTATTTTAGGTCTATTAGATAATAATTTGGGCAAATTAATTGGTAGATAAGGTTTATCTTTGGTTTGACTTTGAATTATTTCTTTTAATTCCATCATAGTAATTTCATAACTAGACTTCTTCATTCTGTCTCTTACTGAAATCGTTTTACTGATTATTTCTTTTTCTCCTATTATTACTATATAATGAATCCATTCCATTTCTGCTTCTCTAATTTTTTTAGACAATGATTCTTCTCTGTCATCTATATCAGCTCGAATATTATTTTCCTTAAAATAATTGTTAATTTCAAGGCATTTTGAAGTAAAAGTTTGATTTACTGGAATTAACCTAATTTGAGTATTCATTAACCATAAAGGCAAAAACGATATTTTTCCTTGTTTGGCGAGGTTTGCGGACTTTTCCAGCAAAGCAAAAATGACTCTTTCTATTGCACCGCTGGGCGAATTATGCAAAATTATAGGATTTTGCTTTTCTCCATTTTCATTTATAAAAGTAATTCCATATCTAGATCCATTTTCTATATCGATTTGATCGGTAGATAAGGCAGAAGCTTTTCCTAAATTGTCGATATAATTGAACTCCCATTTTAACACAAAATAAAAGAACCTTTCCTTCCACATTTCAACTAGTATTGGTTTATTTATTTTACTTGCAATTTGTTTTATAAAATTTTTGTTATTTAGATAAAAATCTTCGGTGAATCTTATAGCCATTTCAAGGTCCTCTGATAAAGAAATACCAATTTCTTCAATAACTGATATTGAAAGATCTAACCTTTTCATGAATTCAGTTTTTGATTGCTCCATATCTTGACAAAATGCATGACAATCAGGCATACTGAATGCTCTCAATCGTCTCAACCCTACCAGTTCGCCACTTTTTTCTCTTCTAAAACTATATCTAGTAAGTTCGTATAACTTTAATGGCAAATTTTTATATGAGATTTGAAAATCTTTGGCCATTAAAAATTGTCCAAAACAAGCAGCGAATCTGAGAAATAGTTCTTTCTGATCTGATTTTATATTATATTGCCTTGCAGGAAATCGATTAAAATAACTTTCCATTGAGGGGTGATGAGAATCATACATGATAGGGGTTTCTACCTCTAATCCTCCATAATCAGAAACCTTTTTTGAAACAAATCTTTCCAACAGAGATTTAATTAACCTACCTTTTGGATAAAATCGCATATTGCCCGAATCAGAGGCAGGTTCATAATCTGCAATTCCCAACTTTTTCATTAGCTTTACATGAGGCGGTACTTCATCAACTGATCTTTTCTTTGATAATTCATAATTAAATAAAGTATTTAATTTTTCATTTTCCTTTAGAAATTTATATTCTGAATAGGGTACAAGGTTGCCTTGATTGTCCATCACATACCAAAACGACCTTAAAGAATCTTCCGCTACCAGTGCATTTGACGTGATAGATGTACTTGAAGTAGCAGCAGCAGCAGCAGGCGGCGAAATTGATGCATCTTTGTTAGTTTCTGCAACTTCATTAACTATTGTCATTTCACTTTCTTTCTGATAAAATGTTTTAGAATTTTCTGCTAAAGGATGTCCTTTGATTTTTAAGTTCAGTTCCTTAGTCCATCCAAATGGAGCTCTATTTATTGCCAGGTTGTCTGACTCTTCTTTTAACCTTTTTTCTAATATGTTTAATAAGTTAAATGCTTCTTTTGGTGATTCTAAATTCGAACTTAAATGAGAATAAGGATACAATAAAATAGAATAACATTTGATCTTTTCTGAATATGCTTTGGTTTCTCGGATAAAATCATTGATTATTTGATCATTGTTGTCATTTTTTTCTATTGAGATCAGAATGACAATTGTATCTTCAATACGTTTTTTTTCTTTTGATATGTTATTTTCAGCGTCTCTAATTTCTTTATTTGTGGGAAGATATTCTACATAATCAACATGTAACTGCAAAATTCTCATTATCAAATATGTAAACTAAATAGTTTGATATATTCCATACCTATTTTTATTGGGCCAGTAACTCTTTTTTATCTGCTTTACAACAAAATATTATGGGGATAATTGATGTTGCAATAGCTTGTTCTATCGATGATTCACTTGAGTATTGTACATATGATAACCCTGAATATGAAAAAAATGAATTGGTTGGTTATTCATTAATGTTTATTCAATCTAAATCATCTGCTATGCGCAAAACAAATGGTTTTGACCGTATAGAAGATCTTATCGAGAGAGTTATTTCACATGAAACAATACATGTGGCGATATTAAAAATGGAAGGAAAGGATATTTCCGATAGATTGGATGACTTTGAAATTTCGTTTCCTATAGGAATGGGACGAATACATATTATTAACATGAATTACCTTGGCTATGCCAGCGATAATACAGGTTTAATTACAATTAATTAATAAATTCTGTTATTTTGTAGTTTTTAGATTCTTTTATAAGGGTCAATATCTCTTTTTTTAATGTAATCTTTTGATCAATTGATGAAAATTCTCTCATAAATTTAATTTCATCTTCATATAATGAATAATCATATCTAAAAATCTGATTGTAAATCAATTTTTGATTTATCCTCTGAATATTAATTAAATTCCTATACAAGTTATTATAGTTTATATCAACTTTTGATTTTTCAAGTAATCGGATAAGGTTGGTTTTATTAATATTCAAAAGACTATCCGAAAATACTCTATTGTATTTATTGAGTACTACAAATTTTTTTCCCCCATTGAAATATCCTATTATTGTTGATGGAATCATTTTGTAAAATTTGTTCTTTTTAATTTTGTCGGTATGATCATTATCTAAAATAATAAGGGATCTGCCAAAAATCAAAATTGCTTCAATTATTTGATTTGCCAGTCGTTCATCAAGTCGATCTTTATCTGATTTTAATTCAATTGGATACAATATAATATTTTGAATTTTGATTTTATATTTGTCAGAGATTGATTTTAGTAATGTATTTCTGAAAAAAATATTTTTAACATCATCATCAATCTCTATAGTCTTTGATTTTATCTCTTTTGATTTTAATTCTTTTGCTTTGATTAATGCCAAAACCAAATCAAACTTTCGGTTTAATCCCTCATTTTTTATTTCAATGATGTTATCAGCTTTAAAGTTATAGTTCAAGAAAAAACTCTTTGAGTCATTACTATCCTTTATATAATTCAAAAATTTATTTTTTAACTCTAATTCATTCATTTTATTGTTTTTTCATTCTATTACATTCTCTTTGAATAAAAGAAAAATATTATCTACATACAGACTTTAATTCTCTTATATAATTACTCAAATCTAACATCATTTTTTCTTTATTTTTTTCATTGTCCATTATTAATTTCA
>JBQCGN010000191.1:0-9590 GCA_051955655.1 Candidatus Nitrosocosmicus sp.
AAGAAAACAAATAGTTTTCCTCTTTCTTTTTTTAATACAAATGCTCGAAATCCTTTTCTAATTCAATATCATAAATACAAATCCGAAATATTTTCTTCTCCACAATGAATCCAAAACCTTCTTTTAATAATGGAAATAGGAATATCTTGTTGGATAGGCCTGTGTAATTATATCTTACTTTTGTTTCCTAACAGGAAACCTATTTTAATTTAAAGAATATTATTTTCAATATTCTGTTGTTTATACTATTCTATAAAATATTTTATCTATCTAATATTTGAAATTAATTATTATTACTGACAATGCTATTGTAGGTGCTGTTTTTTATTGTTGAATTCAAATAATGATCATACATTCAATATTAACAATCCTCAATAAGAGAATAAAACAAGTTATCAATTAAAAAAAAATACAACTAATTGCCAATTTTGCCTTACATGCGATTTAACTTGAAAATATCCCGCAGCTAGATTTAAAAAATCTATGGTAAGACCAGATAGAAAGGATGTAAAATCAAATAAGAAAACTAGATTGAGCAGTATTTCAATTTAATTTTGACATCAACTATAAAATAGCAAACTATTGATTTTATTCTTTAATATTAACATGTTTTATGACATTATAAATCTAAAGCGTCAGAGATGTTGCCATTGCCATCAATAAACCTAAAAAGGAAACAACAAGTATGTAGCAAGATGTAGCATATGTAAAACTTTTGTTTATATCAAAAAGAGAAATGATGATGCAAATTCAAATAAATGTAGAATCATGTAACTTGTTATTCAATTTTCACCTTTCGTTCTATTATATTTACTACATTTTGGATTCCAAGGTCCATTATATAACTACCCAATTTGGGACCCCGCTCTGAATCTATCAGAATTCTGTAGATTAATTTAAAAAAGTTCTTTGGTTCCACACCATTTTCTCTGGCTTTAGAAAAAATTATTGTCTGCATTCTTTGACTTTGTTCTGCCATTGCATTTTCGCTATCACTATTATTTGTATTAGATTTTACTGATTCGAGATCTCCCTGTTCTTGTTGTTGTTGTTGTTGTTTTTCTTTGCTAATGGTTTTTAGCTCCAATAGTAGTTGCATTAATGCCGTTTGTACTTTTTTATCCCCTATTTTGATCTGTATTGAGCCAAGATCGTCTTCTTGTCTTTCATCCTCATCATCACCTTCTTCTAATGATGTTTCTTTAAAATCAATGGCCCATTGCAACGCAAAGTTTATCTTTCTGGTTAGATGAGTGTCTCCCACTTGCTCTGCTTTTACAAGCCCATATTTTTTTAGTCTTTCATAAATTTTTTCTATAATGTTTGCCTTTTCTAGTTGTTGTCTGTCAACAACAAATAGCTCTGATTGTTGAATTAATATTCTATAGGGTATATGAATTTGGGGATGAGTGGGTGGACTTAGGTTATTTATATATTCATAGATACCTTTTATTTTGGTTGATTTGCTTGCATTTTTTTCTTTAATTTTGTTAAAATAAACATCTTCATAAAGATCATATTCATCCATGATTATGGGAATATCTTCGATGCTCACATGCCTGGTTCCGGCAATCCTCTTGTATAATAACAATAAGAGAGATTGAGGCGTTCCGTAGCTATACCACATCTGGGGTGTGAATACGTTGCCTGCTGATTTGCTTATTTTTTTTCCCCCTTTGTCCAAAAACATTTCGTATTTTATATGAAATGGATGATGAAATCCCAAAATTTCACTTGAAATCCAGTCATTGATTCTTACAGAATCCATTATATCTTTGCCAAAAGCCTCAAATCTTACATCAAGGGCTTGCCAGCGAGCTGCAAATTCTACTTTCCATGCGAGCTTGCCTTGATTGCTGTCTATTTTCACTTCACCCTGATGTCCACAGCCTTTCATTTGCTTTTTATTTATGGTATTTCCAATACATGAATATCTGATCTTTTTTTCATCTGCATCATACTCGGTGGCATTTGCAACATAGAGCCTGCCGCACTGCTGACAGATTGGAAAATATGGGAGAAACTCTAGATATTTTTGCTGGCCTGTTAACTTTGATATTTTTTCACCTATTATTTTTCGATTAATCAGTATTTTGTGAATCTGATCAGTTAAAACTCCACTTTTATAAACGTCCGATCCACTTTTAAATTTGTACTTTACTCCGGCTTTATCAAGACCGTCTAACAATAAACTACTCATATGCATACCATAGGATCTATGGCAATTCCCAAACGGGTCAGGTATTGAAGAAACCGGCTTACACAAGTGTTCGTTTAGCCATTGTGGGAGTCCGGCTGGGACCTTTCGAAGACCATCTAAATCATCTGAAAATGCAATCAATTCTGAATTGTATCCCAAGTTTTTTAGGGCAAGAGAAATTCCAAAAGCTCTTACTGCATCACCCATACTTCCAATATGCGGAATTCCTGATGCACCAAGTCCGCTTTCTACATTTATAATTGCTGTTTCAAAGTCCCTTCCTAGTTTTTTTTCCCTTTCTATTATAGAAAAAGCTACTTTGTCAATCCATGTTCCTTTACCAATTGTTATTGTTGTTGTTGTTTCGTCAAGAGCATCGTCCATAACTATAATGATTTTGTTACGTAGGGACCATTAATAATATATCCGAATTTTTTATAATATTCTCTTGTTCCAACAGCACTTATAACCGACAATTTTTTTAAATTATATTCTTCCTTGCATATTCTTTCTGCCTCCCTAAGTAGATTTTGACCTAAACCTTTGTGCTGATATGCTGTTGCTGCTGCTGTTGCTGCTGATGCCACCATCTTGTCTTTTCTATAAATACTACTGCTACTGCTTCTACCATTGTTAAATTCTTTTTTTTGCAAGATCATGTTCGATCCGTTTTTGATTTTAACCAGAGGACCGTATACATGCAGTTCCCTTATTATTGCAGATATCCATTTTTTTTCTTCATTGGTATCAGTAGTAGCAGTAGTAGTAGCAGTAGCAGTAGTAGCATTAACACCAGAATTCCTATTGTTATTGTTATTGTTATTTATATATCCCTCTCCACTATGATCACCTTCAGATAACTCTTTTCTTTGAGGATCCGACATTAGTCTTAACCGTAAAAACCCAAATATCCTAGTGTTATCTTTTAACTCATATGATAAAAATATCTCTTTTCCTCCAGAGGAATAGTATTCTATACGAAATAGTTTGATATCTTCTTGAGTATACTCTTTATTAGTATTGTTTAAACCAATCTCCCTGCATCTTATGCATTTGCATTTCAATCCCTGCTTATTTAATTCCCCTAAAACCAGTTGCCTTAAATTTCCCATATTTGGGCCTGATATAATGTCTTTGGTCTCTATTTCTCTTTGAATTCTCATTATTCTTGCCCACGGTGGAATGATTTTTTTTATTTCAACTAAAATTTTTACAAGATCCTCTGTCAAATAGCTGTCATATTTTTTTTGCTCATATAGTTTGTATAGCCCGGTATTTCGTAAAACCAGTGTCGGGTATATTTTGAGCATGTCGGGTTTTAATCTTTCATCCTCAAAGAGTTTTTTAAAATCAGCGATATCATGTTTCAAGGAAGATTGGGGCAGGCCCGGCATCATATGCGCCACAATTTTGTACCCGCAATTTTTAGCCAAATAAAACGCTTCAAATATATCAGCTGTTGTATGACCCCTGTTAACAGCTTTTAGTACTGAATCGTTTAAAGATTGAACACCTATTTCTACTCTTGTTGTTCCAAGCTGTAGCATCGTATTTAGGTGCTCTGTTTTGCAGTAGTCTGGTTTTGTTTCTACTGTTAGTCCTACACATCTAATGAGTGCGGTTTCATTATCTTTTTTTGCTCTTTCTAATTTCTCACCTGAAACTAAGTTTCCCTCTAATGTTAATATTGAGGATAACAATGATGATGATGATGATGATGCATCTGTTTGAATATTATTATTATTATTATACTTATTCTTCTTATTCTCAGCAAATACATCATAATATTTATCAAAAAATGCTTTCACATCAAACGAGTTAAGTGCATCGTAACATCTATTAACAAAATATTTTTGATACTCTAGAGGATAAAATGGAAATGTCCCACCGACAATAACAAGCTCAGCTTTGTCTATATCATGCCCTCTTTGAGCCAGTTGAGATAGTTTAGTCCAAACCTGATTGAATGGATCATAGTTTACATTTTGAGCTATTTTCGTTGCCGGTTCGCTGCCAACATAGCTTAATGGTGTGTTGACTTCAACTCCACCTGGACAATAAATGCATTGTCCATGGGGGCATTCAAAAGGCATAGGCATTACAGTAATGACTGCAATTCCTGAAAGGGTTTTAGAAGGTTTAAGTTTTAGAATTCCTTTTAGAGGATTTTCTTGGGGTAAATTTTTTAAAATATCCATGTTTTTTGGAATCTTTGATAGTTTGTATTGCGATGATATATCCTTGATAATTTTATACATGTCTTTTTTTATTGATTGCAAGTTATTGACGTCCAAAGAAATTATTTGGTCTGAAATTTCTTTGCAGGCCTTATAATATTGTTCAGTTTCTTTATTGTGAAGGTTTATTTCTTTAGATTCTTGTCCGAATATTGTATCTTCTTTTTTTTCTTTTTTTTCATCTGCTTTAATTGTGGTTGATGATGATGAGGTCGGCTCTTCAAAAGTGTCTACTGCTTGGGGCCCGATGGCTTTATCATTAACCAATATATACGATAGTAGTTGTTTTTTTGTAAATTAAAATGTTGAGGTTATTTTTCTTAAATATTGTTCTAAATTTTTACAAGATTATCATCTTTTTTAATAAGGGTATTTCCCTGTCCGTTTGATTTTATTTTTCCTATAACCTTGCATTTCATGCCGTCTTTGGTTATAGTCTTTAAAATATCCTCTACCTTTTGTCTTGCAGCAATAACGCAAAAACCTATCCCCATGTTAAATGTTTTATACATTTCAAAAACGTCTATGTTACCGTCGACCATTATTTGCTTGAAAACTCCCTTTATTGGTGGAAGATTATCAAGTATATAATCGACATTGGGGTTTAATCTCTTTAGCTTTGTAAATGCTCCACCTGTTATATGTGATAATCCATGAATAATAGAAGTATCAAACTCCTCTAGTAGTTTTAAAATTGTTTTTGAATAAATCATCGTAGGCTTAAGTAATTCGGTACCAAGTTTAGTATCCAAAAAATCTGGTTTATCATCAATAGAATATTTTTCCAAAAGTACTTTTCTTGCCAGGCTGTATCCATTTGAATGCATGCCAGAACTATTGATTCCTATTATAGCATCTCCTGATTTTATTTTATTTCCAAAAATAATTTTTTTTTTGTTAGGGATAATTCCAAAAATCATGCCAGCTAAATCAAAATTATAATCTTTTTTATTACCTGTTATAATATCAGGTAATATAGCAGTTTCGCCCCCAACAATTGCAGTACCGGATAATTTGGCGCCCTTGACAAGTCCTTTTGTTATTTCTTTTAACAATATATCATTTGTTCTTTGTAATGCAATATAAGATAGATATCCAATAGGTTTGGATCCAAGACAAATGATATCATTTACATTCATCGCTATACAGTCTATTCCAATGGTGTCATACTTTTGCATTTGTTGGGAAATTAGTATTTTGGATCCAACACCATCAGTATGAATTGCAATGATTTTACCATCTATTTCTATCAAGCCTGCATAATGACCAAATCCTGATATTACTTTTCCATAATTTAGAAACTGACTAGTTTTTTCAATATTTTTGCCGATTTGATTTTGTATTTTTTTAATCCTTTTTATATCTATTCCAACATCTTTATATGTCGCAGAATCCTGGTGCTGGTGTTCTAAAGGCAATACAATAATTATGTCTAGGAACAGAATTTATAAGTTTAAGTTTTAGTTAAATTAACAAAATCCTCTTACATGGTAAAAAAATATATTTATTTATTTATTGCAGCTTCTGCTGCTGTTGTTGTAGTAGTAGTAGTTGTTGTTGTTGTATCGGTTCTGTTGATTAGGCTTGTATATTCACAACCCATTGGTCCACAGTATCTTCCCACATATACTGCCTTTGGTCTGTAAAGTGCAGGTTTTGGAGCTGCCTCTGCAAACTTTTCTTCAATAATATGAGCATTCCACCCCGCTATACGGGAAATAGCAAAAATTGGGGTGTTCAAATCTATTGGAATATCCAGACTATAGTAAAGAGAAGCACTGTAGAGATCAACATTTGGATAAATCGGCATCTTTCTTGTTTGCATCATTATGCGTTTTGTTGCATTCTCTACCTTTTCTGTTATCTCATACCATTTTGTATTCTTTTCTTTTGACATAGCTTTTGATAGTTCTGCCAATACCTCTGATCTGGGATCAGTTGTTTTGTATACGGCATGTCCCATTCCCATTACTCGTCCTCCAGTTTCCAATCTTTTTCTGACCCATTTCTCTACACTATCACTATCGTTTATCTCAAGTAGCATTTTCATAACTTGGATATTTGCACCCCCATGAAGTTCACCTGATAAAGCACCAAGAGCACCTCCTGTACATGCATAAATACTAGCTCTTGTGGATGCAATTTCTCTTGCTGCAAATGTTGAAGCATTAAAGCTATGTTCTGCATGAAGAATTAAACTGATGTCAAATATTTTTGAAACTTCATGTTTTGGATGCTCGCCTTTTAGCATATACAAAAAGTTATGTGCATGACTGTTATTGTCTAGTGGTTCAATTGTCTCAAGTCCATTACGAACCCTATCCCATGCTGCAACTAGGGTTGGAATTTTTGCAATAAGCGAAATAGCTCTTTTCATATTGGCTTCTTTGCTTTCGTCTGGCCTATTGAGATCATAGTCAGCTATTTCTAAAACAGAAGACTGTAAAACGTCCATTGGATGGGCTGTTTTGGGTTTATTTTTCATATTCTTTATTATTGAATCAGGAATTTTTCGAAATTCAATCAGGTTATCTTTGAAATGATCCAATTCCTCTTTAAGAGGCAAATCTCCAAATAATAAAAGAAAAGCAGTTTCTTCATAAGTTGAATGATTAGCTAAATCTAGAATATCATACCCCCGATAAATAAGCTTGCCTTTTTCTCCATCAATCAAGCAAATTTTTGTATCAGCGACTTCAATATTTCTTAAACCGATATTCCTAGTATCCATCTAATCTGTTTTAATACTCCATCTAGATATTAAAGCGATTCTATTTACTGAAGGGTAAATTTAAACATTAATTGAAAACCAACAAACGGAAAATTTAATATTAATATACTTCACTGCATCATAGAATGCAAGATTTCAATTCAATAAATGTTTCTATTGTTACCTTTATTAAAGACAATGTAAAATCAAATAATTTCAACGGAGTTGTATTGGGCTTATCCGGTGGAATAGACTCTGCAGTGGCCGCCTATTGTGCAGCTCAAGCTCTTGGAAGTAAAGGAGTTTTAGGATTGTTATTACCCGATACAGATGTGACACCCCGGGAGGATATAAACGATGCATTAAAAATATGTAATATATTAAAAATAGATTATAAAATAATTTATGTCAATAAAGTTAAGGAGTCCTTTCTAAATTTACTTGAACATACCGATAAAAAATTGGTTAAAGGTAATCTTGTAGCAAGAATTAGAATGTGTATTCTATATTATTATGCCAATTTATTAAATAGACTTGTTCTTGGAACAACAAATAAAACCGAAATTCTCATAGGTTATTTTACAAAATATGGTGATGGCGCATCGGATCTTTCGCCTCTAGCAGATCTATATAAAACACAAATTAAAGAATTAGCCAGGTTTCTTAACATTCCAACAGATATTGTTGATAAAAAAAGTAGTGCAAGGTTATGGGAAAACCAACAAACTGAAGAAGAGATAGGATTGCCCTTTGAACAGCTCGATTCATTGTTGAGTTTTATCGATAAACAAGACTTGAGTAATGAATCGGTTCAACGATCTTTGCAAAAAGAGTTTCCATCGATCTCTAAACCAAAAACTGATCATGTATTATCTTTAATAAAAAAAAATAAACATAAACTAAAGGCTCCGTCAATATGCCATCTCAATTAATTTTTTTTGGCACATTGTATTTTTTATAGATTATTATCATTATTGTTGATGATGGTAATTACAATTCCAATTTAAAAAAAATATGGTAATATCGATGCAATAGGGATTATGAGGTAATGTTGAAATCCACCAGAATAAAAAAATTATAAAAACATATCATTTTAAATAGGTTTACAATTTTCCTCTTAATATGGTCCTTGGAAAAGATATACGATTAAACAGGATATTGAACAATGGCAAAATGCTGTGTATTCCAATGGATCACGGAATAAGTAGTGGGCCATTAGAAGGCATAAAGGATATAATTAAATTCATCTACGAGACGGAAAGATCAGGTTTAACATGTATTTTAATAAACAAAGGTATTTTCAAAGTTTTACCTAGGCCTATAAGTATCGGATTGATTGCTCACATGTCTGCAGGCACGTCACGTGGGCCAGATCCTAATAAAAAAGTGCTATTGGGTTCTGTTAAAGAAGCAATTAGGTTAGGTGCTGATGCTGTTTCTCTTCATATAAATATAGGTTCTAATGAGGAACCAATGATGTTATACTCGTTAGGATTGGTTGCGGATGAATGCAATGAGTGGGGAGTTCCATTGATCGCAATGATGTATCCTAGGGGAGAAAATATTAAGAATCCAAATGATCCTTCTGTTATCGCCCATTCGGCTAGAATTGGTGCAGAGGCAGGTGCCGACATTGTCAAAACTATTTACACAGGCAATATAGATAGCTTTAGAGAAGTAGTAAAGAGCTGCCCGGTTCCAATAGTTATAGCAGGAGGCCCAAAATCAAAAGTAAATAATGACGTACTTGGAATGTGCCATGGAGCTATGCAGGCAGGGGCCATAGGTGTTACTTTTGGAAGAAACATATTTGAAAATCCAAATCCTGTTAAAATAATAAATGCTCTCTATGAAATTATTGTTGAGAATAAAAAATATGAAGAAGTGTTAGAAAAATTTGATCGAAAATAAAAGACAAAAAAAAATTATTTTAAAACCAGTATTAAATTCGCAATCAGGTTCTGAGCAAAAATCAAAATCTACTGCAGATCTTATCGATAGAGTTAAAGATGATATTGATCTAGTGTATATCGATGATCCTTCTTTAGATAATTTAACTTTTAATTTTGATAAAGATAAAATAAAGTTAATGTCTTCGTCCGAAAAGGCAGAATATAGAATCCTAGAAGACATATCTGATATTGACAATAGTAAACCTAATGGATATGACTTGGCGAAAAAAATAGGCGTGTATAAAAAAGTACATAGCAATAATGATGTGCAAGATATTAAAAATATCTCTGAGAGAGGTGCAAATTTCGTCATAATTGATGTCGAAGACTGGAAAATCATACCATTGGAGAACATCATTGCTGCATTACAAAAAACGAACACCGAGATTTTTGCAATAGCCAAGTCCGTTGATGAAGTTAAAACATTATTTTCTGTTTTGGAATTGGGAGTCGATGGAGTAATTATTGAAACTAATAGTGAAGATGAAATA
>JBQCGN010000192.1:0-3008 GCA_051955655.1 Candidatus Nitrosocosmicus sp.
TCTAGTATACATGGAGCGGCCATAATATTAGAAAATATAAAAAATAAAGATATAACACTAAGTTGTAGCGTAAGGACAAGAGATAGAAATATTAGTTCCATAATACAATTTGTAACACAAGCAATATTCTTAAAAATTAAAGATTTGTTATTTATTATGGGAGATAAACCCCAAATAGAATTAAATTCCAAATCATTGAAAGCACTCTCAAAGCCAACTGACACAATTAATATGCTAAATTCTTTTGGTTATAATAAATTAATTAATCTAAACCTATCAGTACCTAACAAGATATTGAAAGTCAATGATTTCGAAAAGAAAATTAATTCTAATCCGCATGGGTTGATAACTCAATCAATTAATTCTTTAAAAGAGATAAAAGAATTAAGTAATTTAATAAAAAGTCATCCAATAAAACTAATTCCATGCGTAATGGTGCCGTCGATAAAAAATTTAAAGGCTGCAAAGATGATAGGGCTAGATTGGGAAGAATATAAAACTAATTTTATAGAATTCATTAAAGAAATCAGAAAATATGCAGAGAATGTTTTAATTTCTTCTCCCAATGATTTTAATGAAGGTGTTAGAGTATTAAAAGAGCTAAAAAATATTTAAAATTACATTTTCTTTGAAGAGATTATTTCGGTTTTTAGTTCATCCAAAACTAATCTTGTATACTCAAATAAATTAGTATCCTCAGATAAACGAGGTCTTCTATAATCAATCGCTATTTCCTTTTTTACAGAAGCAGGTCTTTTTGTAAAAATAACAACTTTGTCACCAAGACATATAGATTCGGATATATTATGGGTTACAAAAATTATTGTTTTTCTAGTTTTAGCCCATATTAATTGAAGTTCAACTAACAATAAATCTCGTGTTTGAGAATCCAAAGCAGCAAAAGGTTCATCCATCAACAAAATATCGGGATCCATGGATAAAGCCCTAGAGATTGCAACTCTCTGCTTCATCCCTCCAGAAAGTTGATATGTATACGATTTAGCAAATTTGCCTAAATCCATCATATCAAGATAGTGCATTGCAATCTTTTGTCTTTTATCTTTTTCAACGCCTACCATTTTTAGCCCAAATTCAACATTATCGATGACAGTTAACCATGGAAATAAAGCATTTTCTTGGAAAACCATAATTCTATCAGGACCAGTATCGAATACAGGCCTTCCATTTAAGATCAGTTCTCCACTAGTAGGTTTTTCAAGACCTGCAATTATATTAAGCAGAGTGGATTTACCACATCCAGAAGGACCAACAAAGCAAACAAATTGTCCTTCTTCGATTGATAGATTTATATTATCTACTGCTAAAACTCTATTTCTTTCTCCTTTATTCCCATTAAGAGAAAACATTTTAGATATATTTTTAATCTCCAATTTGCTCAATTAAATAATGGTATAATCCTTGTCCAATAATATAACTTATTCATATACAATTTTTAAATCAGTACGTTCATAAATCTAAAGTTGCATTTTTTTTAAATTCTTTTGCGTAGTAACCTTTTTTAAGAATCCAATTAATAATTATTTCATAGATTAAGTTGAAAACCAAAATTGTTTTGGATACTAGTATTGTAATAGATGGAGA
The DNA here is from genome assembly GCA_051955655.1 of Candidatus Nitrosocosmicus sp. Lineage (GTDB taxonomy): Archaea > Thermoproteota > Nitrososphaeria > Nitrososphaerales > Nitrososphaeraceae > Nitrosocosmicus. The sequence goes on from JBQCGN010000192.1 coordinate 1,603, forward strand.
AATTAGTAAAAAAATTGATAATAAAGAAATTAATGAGACTCATGAAATTCTAATTCCTATAGCTGTAATTGATGAATTGCAATCACAAGCATGTAAACATAAAGAACATGGTACAGCAGGATTAATAGAATTAAAAAAAATAAGAGACAAAAGTATTGAAAAAAAAATAGATATCAACTATATCGGAGAAAAACCAAGCCTTTCAGAAATAAAATTAGCAAAAAATGGAAGAATAGATGCAATTATAAATGATGCAGCAAAAAAAGAAAATGCAGTATTATATACCGCAGATTATATCCAACACCTCGTTGCAGATGCAACAGGTATAGATAATATTCATAAAAAATCCGAGGTTTCAGAAATATACAATATTGAGAATTATTTTGATGAGAATACAATGAGCATACATTTGATCGAAGGTATTGAACCTTTAGCTAAAAAAGGAACGCCGGGAGATTTTATACTAGAAAAAATTTCTGAAGAAAAACTAGATAAATCAAAATTAGTTAGAATAGTTGATTTTTTATTTACAGTTAAAGATAACAAAAAAATTTCAAATTTAGAGATTGCTTTTGAAGGTTGTTTTGTTATAATGTATAAAAATCTTAGAATAGTAATTACACAACCTCCGATATCAAATAAAATTGAAATTACGGCCGTTCGACCATTGAAAAAACTTTCATTGCAAGATTACAATATTAATGATGAACTAGCAAAAAGAATATCACAAGAGGCTGAAGGAATTTTAATTGCAGGACCACCAGGATCAGGAAAAAGCACATTTGCAAGTAGTATTGCAAATCATTATGTCACCAACAATAAACTGGTAAAGACATTAGAATCTCCAAGAGATCTACAAGTACCAGATAGCGTAATACAATATGGTTCATTCAAGAATGGATACGAAAAAGTTGCAGACCTTCTTTTACTAGTTAGACCCGATTATACTATTTTTGATGAAGTGAGGAAAATAAAAGATTTTGAATTATTTGCAGATTTAAGATTAACAGGCATAGGAATGATTGGAGTAATTCACGCAAACAAAGCGCTAGATGCCATCCAAAGATTTATAGGCAAAATTGAACTAGGAATGATCCCTCATATAATAGATACAGTTATTTTTATCCATCGCGGGAAAATAAAAAAAATTTATGAAATAAATTTGACAGTCAAAGTTCCTTCAGGAATGACAGAACAAGATCTGGCTAGACCGGTAGTAGAGATAAAAGACTTTTTTAGCAAAGCACCTGAATATGAAATTTATTCATACGGGGAAGAAAACATAATTATTCCTCTGGAAAACATTCGTAAAAATGTAGAGAGCTATAATAGTATAAATAAATTAGCAGAGCTTAAAATTAAGGATGTAATTAAAAGATTTGATCCTAACGCAGAAATCAACATCA
>JBQCGN010000193.1:0-3537 GCA_051955655.1 Candidatus Nitrosocosmicus sp.
AATATAAAAAAATAGATGATGATAAGAGAAAAGAATCATAACAGTAAATTTAGGTTTAATTAAATATCTAAATAACAGGAATATATGGATATTAAATTTATATTTTAAAATGTTATATAGTATATAATAATAATGCAAGCGCTGATTGATGTCCACAGAATAAGACAAGATTTTCCAATATTAAAGAGAAAACTAACCAACGGTAAAAATTTAATATATTTTGATAATGCTGCCACAACCCAAAAACCACAACAAGTTATCGATGCAATATGTAAATACTATTCAGAATATAATTCCAATATTCATAGGGCAGTATATCAAATTGCTGAGGAATCCACGTATGAATACGAGAAAACAAGAGATAATATCTGTAAATTAATTAATGCAAAAAGTCCAGAAGAGATTATCTTTACACGAAATACCACAGAATCGCTTAATCTAATTGCACATAGCTGGGGAAAAAAAAATACTACAAAAGGAAACAAAATCATTTTAACGGAGTACGAACATCATAGTAATATAGTTCCATGGCAAATGTTGTCTAATTCAAATGGAGCAAAAATAAAATATATAGATATTGATAATGAAGGATATTTAAATTTTGAATCATTTTTAAACTTTTTGAAAGAGCAAGGAGATACAAAGCTAGTATCTCTAAGTCATATGTCAAATGTGCTTGGAACAATATATCCTGTCAAAGAGATTATAGAAATAGCTCATGAGAAAAACATTCCCGTTGTTTTAGATGGGGCCCAATCGGTTCCTCACATAGATACAGACGTTCAAGAAATTGATTGTGACTTTTTGGCGTTTTCTGCTCACAAAATGTTAGGTCCGACTGGAGTAGGAGTACTATATGTAAAAAAAGAAATTCTAGAAGATATGGTACCCTTTATTACAGGTGGAGACATGATAAAAGAAGTACATAAACATGACACGATCTTTAATGATTTGCCGTACAGATTTGAAGCAGGAACACCCAATATTGCAGATGTTATAGGATTCAATGCAGCAATAGACTATCTAAAAGAAATAGGAATGAAAAATGTAAGAGAACATGAAAAAGAACTCATAAAATATCTTTACAATATCTTAAAAGATGATAAAGATATAGAAATCTATGGCCCTAAAGATCCTACTAAAAGAGGTGGATTAATTTCATTCAATCTACAAGGAATTCACCCTCATGATTGTGCAACAATTTTAAATGATTTTGGAGTGGCTATTAGATCTGGACACCACTGCGCACAGGTTCTAATGGATAAACTAGATATTGCTGCATCCTGCAGAGCAAGCTTATATATATATAATACTAAAGAAGAAATTGATATATTTGTAGATGCTTTAAATCATGTTAGGAGTATATTCAAGGCATGAGTGAAGACATTTATAGAGAAATGATATTGGATCATTACAGAAATCCAAGAAATAAGGGAAAGATAGAAGAACCAGATGTTAGAATTCATGATAGTAATCCTTTATGTGGCGATGAAATATCTATTGATTTGAAGGTTGAAAACGATACAATCAAGAATATTAAATTTGATGGAAGGGGATGTGCAATAAGCCAGGCTAGTGCTTCGATGCTAACTGAGATGGTTTCAAACAAACCTCTTACAACCATTAAAGATATTACAAAAGATGACATTCTTGAAAATATTGGTTTGACCAATCTAGGTCCAGCAAGAATAAAATGTGCATTATTGTCTTTGAAAGTGTTAAAACTAGGGATGATAAAATACTATACAGATAAAGATCCAAACTCTGCTGAAAAACTAAAAGAAGATTCAAAAGTTTTTTGAAATCAATTTATAGATCCATAGGATCATTTGTTCACATTTGACAATAATAAAGTCAAAAAAATAAAACATGACACAAAAGATCAACAATAACAATGATAAAATTAATCATAACCCTTTTTGGACAATCAACTATGCCTATATTCTAATACTTTTATCAATTTTTTCAGCAATTACTTTAATAGTTACTAATGGTCTAGGAAAATACTTTGATACTCCAGTATTAAATTATTTCATGAATATTCCAAGAAACACTCAAAGTGATATAATAATAATAACAATAACAACTGTATCCGATACGATAAATCTGATAATCATAGGATTTATTTTAACAATAATAAAGAGGACTAGATCTTTTGGCTTGATATTATTGATATCCATTGTTGTAATTACAATAGTCATAACATATGTAAAACCATTATTTGCAGTCACCCAAACTCAATTCATTTTCAAACCACTTGTTAAACTTCCTGATAAATTTACCTTGGAACAAGACAGCTTTATGCCATTTGATCAAAATTATTCATACCCGTCAAATCATTTGGCTTCTACAACAGCTTTTAGTTTTATCATTGGTGGTTTAATTTACAAAAGGTATCCAAATATTGCAAAAGGCTTTATTGTGTTTTTTCCTGCATTAATAGGAATAACAAAACTGTACTTGCTACAACAATTTGTTTCAGATATATTGGGAGGATGCGTATTGGGATTAATAATAATGTTTGTAATAATAAAATTCACAAAAATTAAGGATAGAGTCTGAGAGAGAACAAAAGTAAATAAATAAAATAAAAGACATACAGATCTTGATATAACAGAATAAAAAATAATTAATATATAGTATATACATTATCAAATAATTTGTATATTAATCGTCCATAAAAAAGAAATCATAATGTTTCATAAATATGTGGATCTATTAATAACAATCCAAAATGCTCATCATCATTTATATACCTTAACTCACGAATATCGGGTTTTAATTTCAGTTTCTTTAGCTCAGTGAGAAAACCACTTTGGATCTGAAGGCATAACTTTTTAGTTTGATTATTGACGGCTTTGGATGTTTTTGATCGGGGCAATAATATTCTAAAACTAAAACTATGACTTTTATGCGATCTTAGATATTCTCCTGCCATCACTTCAACTAATCTTGGAACTTGCTCAAAGTCAAGTATATCTTCTGTAATTGATGCTCTAAAAGATATAATGGAGCGTACATTAATCAAACAATCAATATTGATAATATTTATTATAAATTTATATTGATTATAAATTCTGGGTATGTCATAAACGCCTGTTTTTAATATGTAAATGAAACTATGAAAAAGATTTAGGATAACTTTCAAACAGTAAAGGATAAATAAAAAAATTTGATTACAACTGTAAATAAAACATTGTATTAAAACTTAATCTTTTTTTACGGATTCATTTTTAGTTTTAAATTTCGTTTTTAATTTAGTAAGGCTTGCAGAAAGACTCTTTATAGTTTTTTCAATGTTATTTATTTCGGCAATTGCAGATTTATCTTTTTTGTCTTCTGGTTTGTTTGGTTTGTCATTTTTCTCAGTTTTTTTTGAACTCATGTTAAATATTTTTTAATAACCATTAAATAGAATATGTTTCTTATAACCATAAAAGAAGATAATACAAAAATATGATAGTATAGTTATGCAGTATTGAAATTTATATAACATCAGTGAGAATTTTATTAAAAATAGATTGTTAAAAAAAGTCT
>JBQCGN010000194.1:0-3538 GCA_051955655.1 Candidatus Nitrosocosmicus sp.
GATACTGACAAAACTTGTCCGTTGTTGTCTGAAGACGAATTTGAAGAAGATTGTGCAAAAACATCATCAAGAATGTATATATTGATTATGCTCGCGGTTAAAATGGATATGATAGCTAAATAACAAATATTTCTCAACTATCTATAACTCCTTTAAATTTCTTTTAGCTGTAAAATATATATTCTCATAAAATCTGCAATAAATTAAAAATTCTTTTATCACTGTAATCAAATTGCTATCAATGAATTTAAGTATAGCGGAAGCTCTGCTTCTGATTATTGACTTTAATATATGAAATGATTAATCTCTATATCTTTAATATACAAAATAGATTTATTATGAGGAAAAATTAGGTTCATGTATATAAAAACATTTGTTGTTAAACTAAATTAATATGTCTTTGTTAATTTATGGCAATATTTATTTTTTAATGAATTACTTGCTTTTTAGATAGTTATATTTAACGGTGCTTGTAGTTTTGCCTGATTGATGTCAAAATAGTCTTTTTGATAATATTATTTAACTTAAATGAAGGTTTAGGTAGTTCTTTGTTGTGAACTGTTATAATATAATTTTTTATATCCGAATTGATATTTTAAATTCAAAAATACTTAATCAATAGTCATTTATTTAGATTACTTTGTGAAGTAACAGAAGATGTATATCACCTTCATGTTGCTTTATCATTTACTGCATAAATATTATGTTATATTATTGCACTATTTTTGATTAGTGTTTTTATTGATAATGTAAATATGAAAATATTTGTGAAACGTCGTTAAGATGGTTAGGCTCTTAATTTTATTCTCTGTTATGCTATTTTTTATCTCTGGCTTATTAATTGCTCATATTTTACCTGCAGCAGCAACTCAGGGTCGGAACTTGCCAATTCCCAATAATGTTTTTACTCCTTTTAATCAGGCTCCTGTAAGCTCTCTATCTCGTTCTCAAATTGCAACAGGCCTAGAGCTTCCTAAAAACCTGATAATATCTCCCTCATGTTCATCTTCAGGTGGTGGGGGATCTGGTAGTGGGGGCAGCAGTGGTGGATGCCAGCCTATTGTAGGTACTAATGGACCTGATATTATAGTTGCTACCGCCGTTACAAGCGCTTCCATTTATGGCCTTGATGGTAATGATATAATGCAATGTGGTCCTGGTAATTGTAAGATATACGGAGGAGAAGGTGACAATACTTTGATATCTGGTAGCTCTACTACTGCTCAGCTTTATGGAGGGTCTGGTAATAATATATTTGTAGGAGGAACAGGTGATACTCTTATGGTAGGAGGTAAAGGAAATGATCAATTGTATGCTGGAAGTGGTAACGACATGTTGGTAGGTGGAGGTGGATCCAATTATTTTGATTGCGGACCAAATGGAAATGGGGTAGTACTTGATTTCAATGCTAAAAACGGTGATACTAAAGCAGGAAACTGTAAATATGTTATTACTGTAAAAACAGGTGTTCCACCACTCCCTTAACAGATTAATATTTACATTATAAAATCTTCATTCCATATTTTAAAATGTATTTAATATTATTTTATTAGTTATTACAGATGGGTTAGAATGTTTATTAAACATCACTTTTGATGAATAATTTTTGTTTTGTCTGGTAAATTCTATTAGAAAATATATTTACTATATTTTGCACAAAAGAAGCATTTTATGTTATGAATTGGATTTTGTATTTCTAGTTATGATGTAAATATCCTAAATTTTTCAATCTACAAATAGTATGTTCTATCCCTTCCTTTTTTATCATGTTGTAGATGGTATTCTTTTTGCACTTTGGATGACTGTTGCATTTTTTTCTTTCAATTATTTATGGATGATAAATGTTCCAGATGATCTTTATCTTCGCTAAGATACTTATCAAATACATTAATAACTCCAAATGGAGTTACAACATGACTGAATATGGTTATAATAGTCAGCCATCTTTTTTAAATGTGTTTTATGAATGACCTTGCCTTAATTGTTAATAATATTTGTGTCATTAACGTATGTTTCTTTTACATCCTAGAATGATATTCCTTCTATTTCCTTTATCTATGGGCCTTGGAATTTGTTGTTCTGTAAATGCGATAACGGGAAGAACGCCTTGGAAATATGTCTCCACTTTCTCGGATGTTTTCGATATCCTATCCTTGTGATATTTCTTTTTGGAATTGGTAGACAGATCCTAGTCCGTGGATTTATCTATTGGATACTCTTGCAGATTTTACTTTGATCCAAAACAAAGAGAAAGCCCTCAGCCAAAGTACAAGTAATGTAAAAGCGATAATTTACCAAAAGCATAGAAATCTCTCTTAAATCTATCTTGAATGGTGGTCTTTGTGCACTATAACTTTTTTCCATATCGTCTTTTCTTTTACTTGACAAATGTTTAATTTTGCATGTTCGATTTCTTTTTACTAACTCTGTGTGATAAGTTTCAACGAGAACTTGGTCTGTTAAATGAGTTTATGGTTTGAAAAGTATTAGTTTCTTAGATGATCTTCCATGCTAAAGTAGGGTGAAAACACAATCCACAAAAGATGATGGTCATAGAGCTGTTTGCAAGTAATTATGCAAGACGTCTGACTAAATTGTCTATTTATTAAATATTGTTACTATGATTTGATAGAATGGATTAATGCTTAACAGGGTCGGACGAAACTACTATGTACTTGTAAATAGTTTTAAGATGCTAAAAATAAAATTGAAATCTTTAACCGCAAAGGATCTATGTTATTATTATCAATCAATAACACTGTTTATGAGATGCTTTAATTTTAAAATTTGATTTATTTGCAAGAGATTTTTGCTGTCTTCTGTATCTTGTTTGATAGGTTGTATTAATGAAAAACAATAAAAAAGATCATTGTTTGAAAATAAAAAAGTAAATTAAATTTTTTTAATTATCTCCTTCATCATTGTTTTGAATTGATTTATCTCCTACAGAAGCTGCTTGATTAATTATGTCTCTGGGGGAATCTTTAATTATATTCCCTTGTAATTTGTTTCCCAATGATTTTTCATCTATCTTGATGCCTGCGTCTGTCGTTTTTGTTATCGAGTTATTGTAAATCTCATTGTTAGTTGCATTTGATAGTTGAATTCCACTTTCTGCGTTTTTAATAGTATTATTGAATATTTTGCTTTCGGATGAGCCTGCTTTTAAGGTAATTCCTGACGTGTTTTTTACGTTGATTATTATATTATTGTAAACTTGATTGTTATCTGATGCGGATAATTCTATAGGTGTTTCCTGATTCGTAATGAAATTATCCCTTGCGACGGATCCTGTCGTGTTTCTACTAAAGGAGATTCCTGCACCATTGTTATTGTATACTTTATTAAAACCATAGACAATATTGTAGCAGTTAAGGGAGCAGATTATAGCTGTTCCATTATTGTTGTAGACAGTATTGTTTCTTATTATCATGTCATGAGTTCCGGTATGTGGATCTATACCATAGTGTCCGCTATCATGTATTATGTTATTTTCAATAAGCATATTGCCAACACCAACGGAATAAAATCCAAAGTA
>JBQCGN010000195.1:0-3745 GCA_051955655.1 Candidatus Nitrosocosmicus sp.
CATGTAATTGATATGTTTGTAATCTAATACCTCATGACTGCCAGGGTTAAATACAATATTTGTTTGATTTAGAAAAATATTGTTAATGAATTAATTTATTTCAAACGCAAATTTTATTTTAGATGAAGAAATCGACAAAGTTAAACATCGATAAAAATAGATTTGTTTTATTTTCTCTTTGTTTTAATAAACTAATAAAATGACCCTGAAAATCATGTTTAATTTTAAAATAAAATGTTTCGCTAATAAATCAACTAAATTTCTATTGTCTTTCGTACTGCTCTTCTTCTTAGTATTAATGCAAATCCTAGTGTAATGCTTGAAAGAAAAGCTGATGTAATATATACTAGATCATATGATCCTAAAGAAGGATATGACCCTTGAACTCCTTTGATGGTTTCATGATTCTCCATATATACTCCGGTTAGCGCCGGGCCGATTGACATTCCTATAAACAGCAGCAGAGCGCCGACACCTACAGATATTCCAACGAAAGATCTAGGCGATGATGACACTATGATATTCCATGTTGACGCAATTGTCAATGATAGGCCAGCTGCAATTATAGCTATATTAGTCGATACTATAGGTTCTGTAGAATGAAATACCATTAATCCAATCGATCCACTTAAGCTGATTAAGGCACCAATGATTATTGGATTTAGTTTACCTATACGATTGATGATGATAGGCGCAATACTTGAAAAAAGCAAGAACATAATCATGAAAGGTAGCTGGACATTTGCTGCATCTACAGCACTGCCTCCGAATCCTAGCGGTATAGGGTTTCTAACCAGCTGTACAATAGCTGGGTATGCCATGAACATCGTAATTCCAGTGACAGTAGCTATTATGTATGAAGGCATCAGAGTCTTGTCTTTTAGCAATCTCATGTCAACCAATGGTGATGTAACTCTTCTCTCGATGAATACAAAAACACTCAATGAAATGGCTGAAACTAGGAATGCAATTCCAACCTCAGGTAAAGTACTAGAGTTTATTCCGCTCTGAAGAAGAGTCAATGCAATTAGAAATGAAATTATTGTTATAGAAAGTACCAAAGCACCATTTATATCTAAAGTAGTAGACAAATGGTGTCGCTGATGTGGTTCTTGTTCTGGTTTGTCATATCTTTCTTGGTTTGTGATAATAGAATCAGTTATTGATTGTCTATTATTTTCTTTTACAAATCTTGCTATTATGATGGTCACGGCGGCTGCAAAAGGGATTATGGATAAGAAAGTAGAATGCCAACCAAACATCTGGATAATAGTAGCTCCGGCCAATAAACCTACAACAGATCCTGCAGAGTACGCAGAGCCAAATACTCCTACAGCTATAGCAAGTTTTTCTGGTGGAAATGTATCTCTAAGAAGGCTGAATGCAGCAGGTACGGCTGCAAGGCCAATACCTTGAATGATCCTGCTTGCTAATAGAAATGATATGTTATTTGAAAATACTCCAGCAGTTATTCCAGCCACATATAGAGTCAATAGCGCTAGTAATACTTTTCTTTTACCGTAGAGATCAGACATTTTGCCAGCTATTGGAGTCATTACGGCTGCAACAATAAGATATGAGCTAAATATCCACGCAGCTGTTCCATAAGATATGCCGAAGTCTCTCATAATTTCTGGAATAGCAGGCAATAGCATGGTTTCTGAAAAAAATACTACCAATAATGTGCTGCTAAGAATTGCGAGAGTAAACCATTGATGGCGGTTGATACTGACAGAATTTAAGGAGGACAACTGTTAACAATGGGTGTATATACACGCATATAAGTGTAACTACACCCATTTAACCTAACTCGATATCGATAGAAAGACAAGAATAATTTTGTATAAATAATGATATATTTTATTTATATTGATTATCTTATAATCAAATACGCTTTTATTTGTGATATGTATATATATTAATGTAGTTTCAGTTGAAGAAACAAAATACTGATGCATTACTACAACAGAGAAAGTCGTCTGCAGATGTTTGTACCTGTAGTGAGTTGCGTAAGGCAGCTAGAGCAATAACACTACTCTATGATAATGCATTCAAATCGAGTGGATTGCTATCAACCCAGTTTGGAGTATTGCAAATCTTGTGTGAAGTTGATACTATACAGATTACTGATCTTGCTGGTAAGCTCGGAATGGATAGAACCACACTTACTAGAAATTTGTCTGTTCTAGAAAGAGATGGATTTATAAAAATCTCGCAAGGAAAAGATCATCGAACGAGACTTATTACTGCTACTCAAAAGGGACACGTTGCAGTGTCCGAGACTATTCTTATGTGGAATGAAATCCAATGCAAGGTAAAACAAAAATTGGGTGAAAACTCTTGGCGTGAATTAATGCACAATTTAACCGGATTGCTAAAAGTAATTGATCAACTAACTAATGAAACTGACAAGGACAAAGAGACGCTTCCAATGTAATATATATACTACAATTATTTTATCAGCAAAAAAAATTTTCACATGTATTCAAAGCATTTCCATTTACGCTTAGCCATATTTTATATAAAAAATAATACCGTATGGATATTAATTATTCCAAAATAATATCTAAAAATATAGTGTAGATTGCCCATGCAATCATATTTATTTAATCCTTACATTTATTCGCTCACGAGGATTTATTAAGATATTGTTAATTAATATAGATCTCGTTATCCTACTAAAGAATAATTCTTTTAAATTTTTAAAATATTCTTTTGTTTAAACCAAAATAATAAAGAGTGTTTTACAGATCAAAAATTGTAATTACATATAAATATAATTTTATTGATAGAACTATCAATTGATGAAAAACATAAAAATTACTAAATCAAGATTATAATCTTCTTAATGAAGATAATTGATAATACTATCTTATCTGCAAAATATTAACATATAACCTTTTTAAAAAAATGCTTGTGTTAATTAAAATTTCATTATTCAGTATTTAAATTAATCAAATATTTCAGAATAAAGAGAATGTCACTTTTTTTCTAGAAGGAATAGAGATCAAAAAGTAAAAAGTAACAATAAAATTTACAAATTATGAGAATGGTATGACATACTGATCCATTTTTTGTTTTTCAATATTAACTTTTGAACAGATAGAAAAACATTCATAAGAAAATTATTTGGTTTTGTTCGACGTAAAAGAAAAAGATACAAAAGAATATCAAAAATATATCCAATTTCTCGATAGCCAAAGAAAGAAAATATCATAATAATTATCTTACGATACACAAAAAATGAAAAGAAAATAAATGAAAAAGAAGTCGAGGAATTGTCAATTTAATGTCCATTTCGATATTTCTGAATTTGGTCTACTAAAGATATTGGAATATTATTAAAAATCATTCAGCACGAATTCAAAGAATCATCAATTAATTGAAAGATTAATAATTAATTTCTTTATTATTCCTGAAGACAAAAAGATTTTGTTATTGCATACAGATTTTATTGATCTTTATTTTCTGGCAAACTTTTATCCAAATTCTCAAGTATATTTTTTCGTAGATGAAAATTGCTCTTTTAAATCATTAATCCCTTTATCTTTTTCCGGCGTTCCATTTGATTATAGATTTCTTGGTTGTTTTTTAGAGCAAATTAATTCGATTGTTTTTTGTATTTAACTTTCGTTAATAAGCATATTTAAGTACTAATTAATGTCATTGTATTTCCCAAGAACTGCTTATATAAAAGACGATTCTATATGTATAAATGGTTGCAACAAATATAAAGTGGAAAGTT
>JBQCGN010000196.1:0-6584 GCA_051955655.1 Candidatus Nitrosocosmicus sp.
ACAACCTTCCGTAAGGAGAAGGGCGGCCATAGAAGATGGCGTTGATGGAATGGGGGTGTAAGTATCAAGCCTTCGGGCGAGGTATTCAGCCTGCCATCACCAATAGCCCAACGCACCTGATTCATAATTATAAAAAATCCGACAGTAATAGTTATAGATTAATCAATAATAATTAATTAACCTATGATATTGCTCCTGTAGAAATAGTATGAACTTTGCCTTGCAACCTGTGTAATCAAATAGTAATAATAATAATAATAAAGTAACAGCATAAGCTGCTATAACACACTATATTATGCGTAAAGAATCGTTGTTTATATTGTAGTTTGATGGGTTATCTAGTATGTTATTAAATTGTTGATTGTTATGGTGTGATAATGTTTTGATTTGATCCTGCCAAATTTATTTGGGTTATCTTCTTTCTTCTTTTCCTTCTTTCGTTTCTTTTTTATCATCTGTGCTATGTTATCCAACAGCAAAAATGACAGTTGAAATTGGTTGTTTTTGTTTTTGTTTTTATTTTGGTTGTCTTTTTAAATAGATACTACCTATTACTATACTGATCTGTTTTTTATTGTTGATAGAATATCTGAGAAGATCGGATATAGCAACTGATCCTACACCTTTATTGGGATATAGCAATGAGATAGAAAAGTTTGTTTTATTTTACTCTGCTGTTGTCGGTGCTTTTACCGAATTATATTAACTAATATTGAATAAAGAAGATTGGGATAGTTAAGTTATAATTATGACTTAGTTTCAACTATTTTACTTAATGGAATCATTTGAATATCGTTTTTCTTGATATTCTTGGCACTTTGAATGAATGAATTCATTGTTGCTATAGAATATCTATTTAATGTCTCTGCTAACTCAGATGATTTGTTTAGTTCGTACGATCTATTTCTTTTGCTTGATTTAATTTCATTTAAAATTTCTTTTTTAACTAATTGAGGAACAATTCGCTGAACTGTTCTCAGAGGAACCTCACTTAATTCACTTACTTCGGAAGTAGAGAAATTAAAATTCTGATTGATTATAAAAAAGTCAATTATTCTTGCAATATTATTTTGGAATACTCTTTCCAAAGGTCTGTTCTTTAAGTTTGATATTTCCTGCTCTTTTTCTTCTTCCATTATGTAGTTATTCTTTTAGTAATATAAAATCTTTATGCCATATTTGGCATCAAGTATTTATCCTCATCATTATCTGATGTTTTTTAAAACCCAGTTTCTCATAGAAACCTACAACCTTTTCATCGCAGTCTAAAGTGACTTTATAACATTTGCTCTCTTTTGCAATTTTAATTAATTCTTCGATTATCTTTCTCCCGATGCCTTTGCCTTCGTATCCACGACGAGTAGCCACATCTTCAATATGACCTGCTTTTCCACCAGAATGAATAAATTTTTGTTCTATTAATAAAGTTGCAGTTCCTATTATCTGATTAGTTGCTTTGTCTTCAGCTACAATAATTTTGTAGTTTTCTTCATTATTGATTCTGTTAAAAATTTCTTTAGCTACAGCTATTTCATCTTTAATTTTGCCTACCTCGGAAAGATTTGATAAAGTTTCAAAAAATCCATTAGAAAAGTCTTCCTCTTTCAATTTTCTTACAGTAATTGTTGGCATTTTGTTTGATTTGTGGTATATACAATTTTTATATTAATTGTTTTTTTAATTTTGGTAATTTGTTATTCTAAATAATATAATACAAAATCTATTATTCTTTTTTTAGAAATGCTAATTAATATATTTTTTTAACTATTTAGTAGTGTAAAAAAGGTATTTATGACTACGATGATTGAAATTAATAATTATGCTAAAGGGAATAAATTGGCTCGAGTTATGGTAGTTGATGATGAAAAGGATATTCTTAGAATAATTAAACGAGATTTGGAAATTACTAATGAATTCGAAGTAGAGACCTTTACTAGCGGTGTAGAAGCTTTATCTGCTTTTAAACATCATGATTTGGGCTATTATGATGTAATTATTACTGATATAAGAATGCCTAAAATGAACGGATTTGAGTTATATAGACAAATTCGAGATATTAATCCCAATATAAAAATTGCTTTCATTACTGCATTTGAAATAAATAAAGATGAGTTTAATAAAGTTCTTCCGTCAATAGAGGTCAAAGACTTTATAATAAAACCGATAGATATGGATGACTTGATATTTAAAATCAGATCCATGATATCTATTAAATAAAGTAATGTATTTTATACTACAAGATATAATCCAAAACTGTTGAAAATATTTAGTTAAATTGTACTGTTATTATGTTGACTTTGCATGATTGGTATAGTATTATCTAGGACTAATGTTTTTTTATTAATTCTTGTTATAGGCGTTGGCATATCCCTATCTTTTCTTTCATATCACTACTCTGGAATTACTGCAGATCAAATTTCAAGCGTTGCATCTAATGATATAAGATCAAACGCAATTATTGAAACTGATGGATTATCTAGAACGCTCATTCATATCATTGATCCCATATCTACCAATCTTGAAGTTTTGTCTAATATGGCAAATCAGAGTAACAAAGAATCGACTAAATTGCTCATCGATAAAGTGCAAAATTCCACTCAAAATCTTACTGAAGGCTATTACTGGATAAATGAAAAAGGAAGAATTGTTGCTATAAGCAATGTTAATTCGAGTCTGATTAGTTCTTATGGTTTAATCGATTTAAGTAATAGGGAGTATTTTGTCATTCCAAAGCAAACCATGTCTAAATACTATAGTAGTGCAATAGAATCTATTGATAAAGTGCCACGATTGTATATCTCATTTCCTATAATAGAAAAATCCAATACTTCTAAAGGTATTTTTAAAGGTGTGGTTGTTTCTTCTATAAAAATTCATGAATTGGGAAGTTTTTTACAAAGCGAACTAACTCCTCAAGTTGCCAGTAATGTAGGATTGATGGATAAAAACGGTATAATAATTTATGCACGAAATCCTGTATTAATAGGTAAAAACTATCAGGATTCGAAATTCCAGTCTCTGATACCAAAAGAAATTAAAGGACCATATAATGCCATTTTAGAAAGGTCTCTCAAAGGAAGCTCCGGCGCTGATGATCTATTGTTGATAGGTGGGAATAAAACTACTATATCTTATCAACCTGTTTATATCGGTGGCAAATATTTGTGGACCTTATTTGTGAGCGCACCACATCAACTTGCTACAGAGGTCGGTGTATTGATAAATAACCAAAAAAACTTTAGCACGCTGATGGTCTTAATAATTGGTGCAGTAGCCTTAGGAATTGCCTATTTGATTTTATCTTGGAATAAGCAATTGGAGTCTGCAGTAGATTCAAGAACAGCCGAGTTAAAGCAAGCCAACGATTCTTTAAAAGAAAATAATAAGTTATTAGAACTGGCCAATAAAAAACTTAGTATACATGACAAAATGCAGAAAGAATTTATAAATATCGCAGCTCATGAGCTGAGGACTCCAATAATGCCTATATTAGGGGATGCAATATATTTAGAAAAACAGTTTGAATCTGGAAAAAAAGATGTAACGGTAGATAAGGAACAAGTTAGCTCTATAATTCGAAATGCTAAACGGTTAAAGAGGTTGGCTTCTGATATTTTGGATATTACTAAAATAGAAAGTCAGTCACTAAAACTAAACAAAGAAAATTTCAATATAAAAGACATAATTGTTTCTTCCATAAGTGATATTAAGGCTCAAATAACTAGCAGCAATCCTGAACAACTAAATAATTTACATATATTGTATCAACCAAAGGATATATTTGTTTTTGCAGATAAAAATAGAATTACTCAGGTGATGTTTAATCTGTTAAGTAATTCACTCAAGTTTACCGAAAATGGTACTATAAACATAGATATGTATGTGGAAAAAGATACTGTAAAAGATGTCGATTATGCAGTAGTTAGTATAACAGATTCAGGACAAGGTATCGATCCAGAAATTCTGCCTCGTTTATTTACCAAATTTGTTTCCAAATCCTTTGAAGGAACAGGACTTGGTTTGTTTATATCAAAAAGTATTATTCATTCTCATAATGGCGAAATCTGGGCCTACAACAATCCCGGTAATGGTGCAACCTTTTGCTTTAAAATACCTCTAAAATAAATTATTTTAAAATAAAATCTGTTTGATTCTTATTTTTTTATGTTGGTGAATATTATTCTATCCATTTATTATATATAAAATAGTTGTCCTTTTTGATTTGTGAAAAATTGTTTTAAATAATCTTAGAAATAGTGTAAATTCAAGGATAATTAACCTACATTTTCAAATTTATTGTATTTAATCATCTTTACAACAGAGGTTATTTCGTTAAAAAAAGTGTCTCTTAGTTCTTTTTTATAAATAGTTGCTGCAGGATGAAATGTGATAAAATAACTGATTCCATCAAGATTGATTGTTTTTCCATGATATTTTTGCAAACCTTTTAAATTTAAAAGAGCATACAATGCTGTCGCTCCTAATATGCATACAATATCAGGAGAAATTAATTGTATTTCTTTTTTTAGATATTGTTGCACACAAGTATATACTTCATCATTTTCCGGAACTCTATTATTAGGTGGCCTGCACTTGACTATGTTGGTAATGTAAACATCATTTTTTTGAATACCTGCTTTTTCCAATGCTTTTTCCAAAATTTTTCCGGCAAAACCAACAAATGGAAGACCTTCATTATCCTCATTTCTGCCCGGCGCTTCTCCTATGAACATTATTTTTGAATTAAGGTTGCCTCTGCCAGGAACAGCCTTATTTCTGCCATTACATAGTCTGCATAATTTGCAATATACTACTTCTTTCTGTATTATTTGATATAGTTTTACCTTGTCTATCAAATCAATAATTGTTTATGATATACAAAGCAATTTAATTATAGTGCATATAATATGGTATTTTGATATAATGATTATCTGTTGATACATTTACACCGATACATTCAGTAAAGATTCTTTATCTATTTACTACTTTTTTAACTTTAAAGGTAAAGATGATACATACTGCGAAAGTAACACCTATCTCATGTTTATACCGATACAGCGAATATGGATTTTGTTTTGAAATATCTAATATATTAATTGGTTTTAAAACAATTTGTTTTTGTAACATTCTATCTAATTTGTTTGTCTTGATTTTTTTGCTTGGGTAAATATAAAAAAATATTAAACAATGGATATTACAATATAATGAAAAAAAGTTAAAAAATGATACAAATTGATGAAAATAAAATTTTTCAAATAATTGAATTACATAAACCTAATTATGTAGCTTTAAACGGTCCTGAGCCATTACTTCCAAAAATTCAGTTGGTTTCTGAGAAAATAGAAAAAGATTTTGGTATTGTTT
The DNA here is from genome assembly GCA_051955655.1 of Candidatus Nitrosocosmicus sp. Classification (GTDB taxonomy): domain Archaea; phylum Thermoproteota; class Nitrososphaeria; order Nitrososphaerales; family Nitrososphaeraceae; genus Nitrosocosmicus. Next base: position 5,365 of record JBQCGN010000196.1, read on the forward strand.
CTTATATAATTGGTGAGAGAAGTTGGGGCTCATGTGATTTAAATACTCATGCCGCAGAAATGTTAAATGCCGATATCTTGTTTAATATCGGCCATACAATATCTTTTGAAAATTTTGGTAATAAGGTATTTATGATAAATGCTTTCGATGATGTTAGTTTCGATAAAGTTGCTGTCAAATGTGCTAGTGCATTGAAATCAAAATTTAAAAACGTTTCATTAGTTACAGATAGCCAGCATATACAACAGATACCAAGGGTAAAAGAAATATTTGAAGAAAATGGTTTTTCTGTACTTATTGGAAAAGGAAAAGGGCAGTTAAATGATGCACAGGTATTCGGATGTGAATTTTATCCTGTTCATAATATTGCAACTAAAATCGAAGCTTTTATTTTTCTTGGTCAAAGCAGATTTCATTCTATTGGTGTGGCTTTGTCTACTGAAAAACCTACATACATGCTGGATCCATATTTTGAAGAGTTCCTTCTGATGAATGATGAAGCAGAAATGATAAAAAAGAAATCTATTCTATCTGTGTATAAATCCTTGGATGCAAGAAAAATTGGAATAATAATAGGATTAAAAGAAGGACAGTTTGCAAATATCAAGGCACTTGAAATTAGAAAACAGTTGATAAAACTTGGAATAGAAACACAGTTAATAGCTTTAACTGAGATTTCAAATGAAAAGTTACAGAACTTTAAAGAATTGGACGCATTTATACAGGTTGCTTGTCCGCGTTTGGGAACTGATAATTATTTCTCAAAACCTGTTCTATCTGTTCCGCAATCATTAGCATTGATTAAACTATTAAAAAAAGAACCAGTGGAAGAATTTTTCAAAATTCAACATTGGTTGTAAAGTTTGATAACGAATAATCAATACCATTAAACTCTCGAAAATCTGCATGATTCTTTGGGTATAGGGACCTAAGATTTGGATATTTGTATTATATTTCTCTCTATGTACCTTTTTGCTTCAATTTTAAAATGATCAGATTGTTTTACTTTATAAATACATACATCTTAAAAATAAAATTATTTTTCTTTTTTTGTAAAGATTATTATAATTACTGGGTATATAGAAGGCAATTAATGGTAAGTGTTTCAAAAAAAGTTTCTTTGATAATATTTCTTGCTGCGGGGGGGATATTTATAGGAATAGGTATTGTGTCAATAGTAGATTCAAATATTCCTAGATTTGTGCAAATTTCTGAAATAA
>JBQCGN010000197.1:0-3196 GCA_051955655.1 Candidatus Nitrosocosmicus sp.
AACTTTAAACAGCTAGACAACTAATTAATCGATGTCTTATGATAAAGCAAATTTTCAAACATTCGCTAAAGAAAAACAAATGACAACTTTAAGAGCATTAATAAAATTGCTAGTATGTATTGTAGAATATAACTAATTCAGTTTTACTTAAAAACCTAAATTCAATTGATTTTATTACATTAGCAACATATTAAATAACCCCCACTGCATTTTAATTGATTCTATTACCAATTATGATATTATGTATCAATAACATTTAATTTTGAATTTATCTCAAATAATTTTTCTCCATCATCTGCCTTTAAAAATATTAATATATTAATTACAAGTATCCACACCAATTGGGATTTAACAAAGGATTACAAGTATTTGGACTATTTTTAATAATCGTTTCTATAATAGCTATTGCATATGCATCTCAAATTATAATGAATAGATATAACGATAATTCTAATCTATCTTCTATTACCACTGGCACCTCACCATCGATATTACAAAATGCAACTAAAACTTCTTTGGCCGATCAATCACAATCAGGACAAACTCAGTCAATAAACAATAAGGGATCTGCCAATAACCACAAACAGTTTGATGTTGTTTTGCCTGCCGGCGACGGTATTCCAGGTTATAGGAATACCTACTTTGCACCAACGTCTATTCATATTCATGCAGGTGATACGGTAAGATGGATTAACAGGGATGCTGTAAGTCATACTGTTACTGCAGTAGCGTTTAATTCCGGATTGATATGGCCAACTGGATCAACTGAAGGTCCCTCAACTTATAGTCATACATTTAGCATTCCGGGTGTCTACGTTTATTTCTGTGAAATTCATCCATATATGGGCGGCATAGTCTATGTAGATACGGAAGAAACACAAAGGGTAATAACAAGTACAGGTCCAATGAGTGGACTTATAGATGTAAAAGTAGAAATGCCTCAAAATGCAGCTTATGATGCGAACTATGGACCGATGTTTATCCCATCAGGTGCTCATGTTCCTTTTGGAAGTCAAATAACATTTACCAATAGAGATTATGTTGCTCATACTGCAACCGCAACAGACGGTACGTTTGATACTGGGACACTTCAACCTGGACAATCAAAATCATTTATTCTTAATGACAGGCAGGGGACTATTACATATTATTGTAGAATACATCCATGGATGCAAGGCATTATAACAGTTGACCCTCCCGCGACAGCCTTTACTCAAAAGATATCTCAATAATGATAACACATGATTAAGCTATTATATTATGGATTTTGTACAGTTATGATGAACAATAAATCCTGTGCTACAATATTTTCAATAATATCGATTTTGGTTCTTTTAACTACTTTACATTGTATGGAGTTTAATTTTGTATTTGCCAAGGAAGGGATACTCAAACCTCATTACAAATTGGTTTCATCGGATAACACTATTGCTTATGGCTTAAATGGTACTAAAAGTAACAATATGAATAAAACTGATAATAATGGTAACTTTTCTGTCAAATCAGATACCATCTTAAGCTCTATTACAAATATCCAAATGCCCGGTAACACTCATCCATTATCAAAAAACAATTCAGGTCCAATAGTTAATGATAGCTCAAACCAAACTCAATCAAATAACCATACCACCACATCATTGCCAACTACAAAAAAGGTGATAATCGTCAAGGGTGCAGCACTTTTGAGAGATAAAGCATATTCTCCTAACCCAATAATAATTCATGCACAAGATTCAATAAATTGGATAAACAGTGACGATGTTGTCCATACTGTCACATCAGGAGCCAGTTTTAATTCTCCAGACAGGGGACAAGCGTTTGACTCTGGCTTGTTAGGTGGCAGTTATAGTCATAAATTTGATAAACCTGGAATTTATAATTATTTCTGCCAAATCCATCCAACTATGCTTGGAAAAATTATAGTTGAAAAATAGACAAACATTTTAATATCCTTTTCTTTACATGATAGTATTATAATTAGTAACAAAATTCAAAAGCCAATATTGTCACAATATAATGATAAGCATTGAAAATTGTTTTATGAATAGGTACCGTATTAAAATAATTATTAAAAACAAAATAATTAAAACCAATTGAAAAAGAAACAAGCATACTATTACTATATTAAGTATAGTAAAGATAAAAGATATAAAAAATAAATTAATATTTGATAACTAAAAAAATTTAGAAAACAATTGATAACTACAGGGATAAACAATTTATATCAAAATCCAAGACATTTTAAAAGTGTCCTTAAAATCATTTTTAAAATCGTTTGGTCCAGGATTAATTACAGGGGCATCTGACGATGATCCTTCCGGAATTGCAACATTTTCTCAGGCAGGAGCACAATTTGGCTATAAAATGTTATGGCTTGCTTTATTTCAATATCCTCTAATAACTATTATCCAAGAGATGTGTGCAAGAATAGGACTTTCAAGTGGAAGTGGTCTTTCAGGAGTAATAAGAAAAAAATATTCCAAAAAAGTAATTTTGCCGATAATAATTCTGCTTTCTATTGCAAATAGTATAAACATTGGAGCGGATATCAATGCAATGGCCGCATCTATTAATCTTTTATTTCCTCAAATACAAATGCACATAGTTAGCATAACTTTAATTGCTTTTATCATATCCGCAGCAATTCTGATACCCTATAAAAAATATGTAAAAGTGCTAAAATATTTAACTCTGTCTTTATTAACATATATCGCAACTGCAATAATAGTAGGCGGAAATTGGTATCAAATATCAATTTCAAGTATAGTACCTCATATTGAAATTTCTTCTAATTATGCAATGATGTTCGTAGCTATTTTGGGAACATCCATTTCCCCTTATTTATTTTTCTGGCAAACATCAGAAGAAGTTGAAGAAGAAGTTTCAAAACAAAAAATACCCGATATTGGCAAAGGTAAACCGAATGTTTCAAAAAGTGAAATTAAATCTATGAGAATAGATATAGCAGTAGGTTTAGGTTTTTCTCTTATTATCGCCTGGGCCATATTAATTACAGCAGCAGGCAGTCTCTATGTCAATGGGATTACAGATATTCAATCAGCCCAGCAGGCAGCAAAAGCATTAGAGCCTTTGGTCAAATCATTTCCAAATGCCGGAGATATTGCAAAGACAATTTTTGCAGCTGGTATAATAGGAACAGGATTATTATCTATTCCGGTTTTAGCAGGGTCAACTG
>JBQCGN010000198.1:0-7631 GCA_051955655.1 Candidatus Nitrosocosmicus sp.
TAAAAATGTTAATCTATCATGCCATTCTGAAATAATATTTTTAGTTTTATATTAGTTTTATATAATAAATATAATTTATATTGAAAAAAATCAAATATATTAACTATATTTCTTATATATTAATAAAAAATATCATATGCAATGAACCTATGTTCTATATTCTTGTTCTCGATATTGATATTTTCGATCGGATTCTTTCCTTCGTATTATAATGTCAATACTAACACAAGCGATAATAACCACATGCTTTCCTTTGCAATTAAGGATCATAGTGGTATTAAAGATCAAATAAAGCAAAAATTTGATGAAACAAAAACCAAAACTGATGTCAGAAAAACTGAAAATATAGACAGTAAAAGTAAATCTGACATAAGCCAAAAGGCAAATGATAATGCAGAAAAAGTTAAAGATCAAATAAAACAAAAATTTGATGAAACAAAAACCAAAGTCGATAAAAAAGCTGAAGACAAGACCAGTACTCGACCTGAAACAAAGGCAGATACCAAGAGCAGTACTATTACAACAGCTACAGGCAAAACTCCTATTGTAGTTCCCGAAACAACCTTGGCAACTCAACCAGATCCAAAGTCTAATGACAAGAGCACTGCTTCACTAGCCCCAAAAGCTGCTCTCTCCCCATGCGATAGCACATCTACTTGTAATAGTGCTACTTCTCAAGTTTCTGTAATAGATCCATCTAGTACACATTCTTCAAATACACAATCTGCTACTACTGATAACAACTGTAATGACCACACCAATTGTGATGCAGCTATTCTGCATAAAGCCACAATCTTAAGAAGTTCTGATAGTACCGTCCGTCAAGATGGTTCTGCCAGTAACACTTGCGATCAAAAGTCAAAATGTAGTGCTGCTATATTGAGTAATGGAACCATTACAGACAGTTCAAAAAGTAATATAAATCAAAAAACCAAAGCAGCCAACGATTGTCATATCGGTAGTACCTGCACAATTGCAGCACAACATCAAGGAATTATTGACCACTCGACCAGTAGCAACCTAGACCAACGTAACAATGCAACTAACAAATGTGGTAGTAACGCCCAACATTGTGATATTGCAACACAAAATCAAGGAATTATTGCCGCATCTAAAACGAGTAACTTAGACCAGCGCAACAATGCAACTAACAATTGTAGTAGTAACACTAAACAATGTTCAATTGCAACACTAAATCAAGGAATTATTGGCTCCTCGACCAGTAGCAACCTAAAACAAAGTACCAATTCAACCAACAACTGTAGTAATAACACTAATTGCGCAATTGGAACAGTAAATTCAGGAGTTATTGGCTCCTCGACCGGCAGCAACCTAAAACAAAGTACCAATGCAACCAACAACTGTAGTAGTAACACTAACTGTGTGATTGGTGCAAATAATAAAGGAGTAATTACAGGTAGTAAGAATAGTACACTAAACCAAGGAATCAGCTCCACCGATTCTTGTAGCTCTAGCTCAAAATGCTCTAATTTAGCAACAAATAACGGAGTAATTAACAATAGCACTGGAAGTACATTAAACCAAAATATAAAACAAGCAAACACATGCTCAAATAATTCTGCATGCAGTAATAATGCTACGAACACTGGACAAATTAACAATGATCCAACCGGTAAGAAAGTAAATGAAAATACAAATCAGAACAATGTATGTGTTAATAATACAAACTGTTCAAATACTGCTACCAATCCAGGTGGTAGTAATGCTCAAACAAATGTATGTGCAGCAGGCGCTGATTGCAAAAATAGCGGTACAGATAACACTACAGTAGGAGTTGGAAAAGGAACCTGCAATAATACTGGAACTGGAACAACAAAAGTATGTGTGGGAGGTACCACTTTTAATTTCTAGTCTCCTCTACATCAACCTTTTTTATTGATATATTTTTTACTAAAAAAATTTAAGATATTTAACACTTTATAGCTTATTATTACTATTAGCTAATGAAGATACTATAGATAACTATGGTATAATTTATTAAGCACACAGATAGCTAATCAAAACAAAAAATGTTGCTTATTCTTATGCCTTTACTTTTATAATATGAACTTGATCTTTTGCTAATATTTTCATTTAGATGGTTGGTATGTTCTTTATTATTTTTGTTTCTCCATTCTTTTTGTTTTGTATATCCTCTTAGTTTTCTCTTTTTGAATATATGCATAACTTATTCTATTATATTGTAAAAGAAAATAATTTGATAAGAATTGGTTGATAAACCTAATCTAGACTGATGATTATGAATTTTATTAAACAGACTCAAGTGACCAATTATCTCTACTAAATATACATAATAAATTTGAAGTAAATTGTGATATCTTTTTTATGTGCTATGGATAAATATTTTTTTTACAATTTCTTTTAGGCTTAAAGAGTTTGAGTGCAAAAAGTATATGGAAGGGTAGTATATCTTTTGGACTAGTTAATATTCCTATTAAATTGTATACAACGACTGATTATAATAATGAATATTCTTTTAATCAATTGGATAAAGAAGGACACAAAATCCATTATAAAAGGTGGTGTTCTGTAGAACAAAGGGAGGTGCCTTATTCGGAAATTAAAAAAGGATACGAGATATCAAAGGACAACTACGTTTTGATTGAAAAAGAGGATTTAGAACGGATTAAGGCAAAAAGTACAAAAACAATAGATATAAAGGAGTTTATCGATTCAAAAGAGTTCGATCCTTTGCTGCTAGAAAAAAGCTATTATGTTGCACCTGATAATAATAACAATACTCATAGAAACAGCAAAAGTAAAAAAAATATCATTTCTGCATCCATCAAGGCATACAGTTTATTTGTAAATACAATTAAAGAAACCGATAAAATCGCTATAGGGAAAGTCGTGTTAAAAGATAAAGAACACCTTGTAGCACTGCGGCCTTATCAAAAGGGTTTAATAATGCATCAATTAATGTATCAAGAAGAAATTAAACCTATTGATGAAATTGATGGTATGCCTGGTTCTGAAAATTCTGTTTCCCTGCCACCAATTGAGAAAAAAGAGATAGAACTTGGTAAAATTTTAGTTGATAATTTGACAAATAAAGAATTTGATGTAAGCTTGTATTCTGATGATTACACAAAACAACTAGAAGAATTGATATCTGCAAAATCGCAAGGAAAAGTATATACCTTTGAAGAAAAAGAAGATGATTCTGATACTGGTGATAACCTTCTTGAGGCATTAAAAGCAAGTGTCCAGAGAAGCAAAACAAATATTAGTTAATTATTTTTTTTTAGTTTGTAAATAATATTTGTTTACTCGTTTAACATTGCAATTGTTTTCGTATTTGTATCTACATGTTTAAATTAGATACCTTGTCTAAGATCTTTGCCAGATCCTGTTTGTGACTGCTAATATCCTCCCAAGGATCATTTTTTCTTTTGAGAACCTGAGGTACATTTAAAATAGTAAAGTCTGTAGGAAGTATATGTGACAAATCTTTCCAATCTATCGGCATGGAGACAGTTGCCGAATCTGTTGGTCTAGCGGAAAAAACTGAACTTATTGTTTTTCCTATTGCATTTTGGTTGTAGTCATAGAATACTCTTTCTTTCCTAAGTGAGGTATTCCAACTGGTTGTTATTTTATTAGGTAATAATTTATTTAAAATCCTTCCTGTTATCTTGGCAAAAGATTTTGTCTGCTCATAAGTATATAAATTTATTATTGGAATAAGAATGTGCAAACCGGTTTTTCCAGATGTTTTTATAAATGATCTTATTTTTATATCATCAAAAATATCTTTTAAACAAAAGGCAACCTCTACTGTTGATTTGAAAGTCCTCAAATTATACTCTGGTTCCTGATACCTATCCTCATTACCTGAATAGATATAGGGATCTAGATCAAATACTATGTAATCAGGATATTTTAGTTCGGATCTATCGGATTTTAAATCACTAACTTGCTTATCTTTTATTCTGCTGTACCATGGATGGATTTCTATGCAACCAAGATTTGCAAGCCATAATAGCGTTTCTTTATTATTACATAAGAGATAATTTATTGCTTCTCCTTTGGATTCAGAATATATTTTTACGGATTGGACATAGTCTGGTTTTTGACCTTGCCAGTTTTTTTGATAAAATGATTTACCCTTTGGTCCATCTGGGTATCTGTTTAGCGATAGTGGTCTATTTTTTAGATGCGGAAGGATATACGAACTAATGCTATCATAATATTCAATTAAATCTCTCTTTGTAATTGGAGAATGGCCTTTGGATTCTTTCCAATATATTTTATCCAAATTAGAAAAATTATACTTGAGGTTAAAGGATGGTGTTAATTGTGATTTTGATGATTGAAGTTGTTTATAGCCTGGTTGATTTGTATCGTTTCTGGAATTAAGATCATTTTGTGGATCAATAAGGTTACTTGTATTAGTAATATTAATATGATGTAAACTATTGTTTTTAATTTCAATATGAAGGTTATAGGGCTTGATTTCTTTCTTGTCTTTATCTTTGGAAATGCGGTTGAAATTTTTGTTATTATATTTATTATTCGGTGATATATCAATGCCTTCTTCTACTATACATTCATGTAATGATTTATCTATTCTACACCTTAAAAATATAGGAGACCTCATTATCTTGTCATCTGTCCAACCATTAAACTTTACCTCTACCACTAGAACTGGTTTAACCCATATAGGTTCTCGGTTTACATAAGGAATGTAGTCGATTGGACATGTTTTAGTTTTTATTTTTTCAAGGACCTCGTATATTTCTATTATCTCTTCAAAATCAAAACCGCTTCCACAGTGACCTATAAACTTGAGTTTATCCATATTGATTTTTTGCATGCTGTTAACTTTTGCAGCTAAAAGTAAAGAACCAAAATATCTTTCTCTGTTTCCTTCACCTCTTGTGTATCCGATTACTGCGCAATCCTAGGTTCTTGTGTTTTTTATTTTTAGCCATTCTCTTGATCTAGTATTGGGATAATATTTACTCTGTTTGTGTTTTGCAACCATGCCTTCGAGATTCATTTTTTTAATACTATGAAAGATATCTTTACCTTCTCCCGCAATAAATTCTGAGACTTTGATTTTTTTATTGTTTTTTGATTTTGAAATGATAGTTTCCAATACCTTTCTTCTTTCTGTCAAAGGAAGAGTTTTAAGATCAATTCCATCAAGATACAGAATATCAAAAATATAGTATGTGACGGGGAATTGATTTAAGGATGTTTCGATAAATTTGCTTGCGTTTATATTAATTCTCTTTTGGAGTGCCTGAAAATCTGGAAAGCCTTTATTATCCAATACAACGATTTCTCCGTCTAACACCATATTTTTTAAATCGTTTATATCTGCAAGTGCTTCAAGTGCTTCGACTAATTCTGGAAATCTTTTTGTTATTTCATTGCCGTTTCTAGATTTAATATCGATCTTTTTTGAATTATTTAAAGTTGATATAGCTCTTATCCCGTCCCATTTTATTTCAAAAAACCAGTCTTGATTGTTAAATGGGTTCTCTGTCAACGTCGCTAGCATTGGTTCGAAGTCGCCTAAAATGTTATCAGAATTAGTATCCTCCAAGGTTGTCGAAGATGAAAAGGGGAAGAAGGGGGAGCGAATAACCGGAGAATTATTTGGAGATGAAATTGATAACTTTGTTTTAGATTGAGAATGGAAATCTGATATTGATTGTGATAAGCTGGGAATTGATCGTTTGTACATGTTGTCATTTACCTCATCCGATCTTCTTTCCATCGGTAATAGTGGAGATGATGATGATGATGGTTTTTGTAATTCAGATTTGCTATTTTCTTTTGGTTCTTTCAAAAATTCTTGGGAGGTGTTTGATTCTTTTATTTGATTGTTAGTTAAACCTGAGATGACTGATTCGGGGTTGGTTTTAGTTATATCCGTTTGAATTGAGACTTCTTTATTTGTTGAAGCAGAAAAATTATCCTGTGGCTTTAATAATAGCCATTGATTTTCTTTGGATGTTCTTATAAGGGAGAATCTTCCTTTTAATTTTTGGCCAAACAAGATAAAGTTGATTTTGCCTTTTTCAAATTGATCTGATACATCTTCTTTTTTTTCTGAATTTATTGACTCTAAACAATAAGTTCCAACGTCCCATACAATCACAGTGCCAGCTCCATAGTTTCCTTTAGGAATTATGCCTTCAAAAAGCAAATAGTCTATTGGATGATTTTCAGTTAGTATTGCCAGTCTTTTTACTTTTGGATCAAGCGATGGCCCTTTAGGCACTGCCCATGAAATCAATACTTTATCCTTTTTTGATTCCAATCTAAAGTCATAGTGTAGCCTGGTCGCATGATGTTTTTGGATTACAAATCTGGGAATATCATTATCTTTTTCTATGTTAATTTTTAAATTCTTTTCATCTAATAGATTACCTGAGGGCTCTGGAGTATTTTTAAAATTCCTTTTTCTATTATATTCTTCCAACATTTCTAATTCATTTGAAATTTGTAATACTGGCTAGTTTTAAATACAACCACCATCTTTTTGTTCTATTAAAGCATAAACTTTGATTGATATGATTTAGCTTAATCATTTTTCAGTATTTTTAATTTGTTATTGATATCGTTGTTTTTTAAAATTTACTATTTTTTTGATTATAAATTGCTAATGTAATATTATACCTTATTCTGTTTTTTATGGTGTGATTGAATAGTGTATAAAATAAATTTTAGTCTATTTTTTTTATAAAAAAGATTATCCATCATAAAATTAATAAAAATAAAAGTAATATCGTTTAGTTACTGGTTTTTTATCTAGGCACTTTTACTTTAAATTGACTTAATCTATCAACTGTTGGTTTTATGAATACCTCTGCGCCATTAAAGCCTTCGATCTCATCTTTTGGTAGACTATATTCATCTCTTGCTCCGTCTGAAGTTATAATCACGGAGGTGGGATTTACCGCTGTAACGATACCAATAGCTTGCATTTCTTTTGTTCTTACACCTTTATTTATTATTGAATCCCAATCTTCTACTACCGAATTAGTTGAATTTTGTGTGCTGGATGTAGTGTTGACTCTGTTTTGTCTTTCTATTAATGGCAAACGATCGTATAAACTATAACCGGAACTAGATGAGTTATTAGGATTGGCTGTTGTATCTGCAGTAGATGAATCGGTAATTTGCTCAGTGGATGAAGCTACCTGATATCTGGAGTATTCTCCTTCTTGTGGAGGACGATCTTTTTTAAAATTATCTTCTGCCTCGTCCTCTGTAATATTAAACCATAAAGTATGGCCGTCAAACCCTTTTACCAAGTGCTTTGGTAGATAAAATCTGTGTTTTGATATGTGACCTTTTTGTGTGACAACAAATTCACGACCTATGTCTTGTACTTCACCAAGATCGTCTCCTTTGTCATAACCTCTTGCCTCTTTTTTAATAATGTCTTTCCAGTCGATGCTATTGTCTTTCCAATCAAAATCACTGTTGTTATCTTTAGAGTTGCTCATACAATATACTAATAGAAATAGTTTATAACAGCTATCGTTGATCTGCTTTCAATACAATGCTGTAGAATAGATTATGAAAGTTGTATCTTTTTTATCAAATATGATACTATATGCAAGAGAAATTGTATTTTTTATATTAATGTT
>JBQCGN010000199.1:0-4239 GCA_051955655.1 Candidatus Nitrosocosmicus sp.
GAAGCAAGAAGTGTGGTTGCGGTTGATAGGAGTGGTAATTTATTATCCGATGAAACAAAAGGTGTTCAATTCATTCAAGAATCAATGGATTCAATAAGGTCAGGGTTTGACGATGTAATTCATTCAGGACCTATTGCCCAAGAATCAGTTAGGGGTTTGAGATTTGTTTTAAATCACTTTGTTCCTCATGAGGATCCTGCTCACAGAGGTCTGGCTCAACTATTGCCTGCAACAAGAAGAGCGATGTTGGGATCTATGTTAATTGCAAATCCGGTATTGTTAGAACCCATTTTAGGAATAGAGGTAAAATGTCCTCAAGAGCAGATAGGTACCGTTGCTGGGATACTTTCTGGTAAGAGGGGCAAATTACTAAATGTGGATCAAAAGGGCATAATTGCAATTATTTTAGGCGAGGTTCCTGCATCAGAAACGTTTGACCTTTCAGAAATGATGAGGGGTGGAACAGCAGGAAAAGCTATGTGGAGCACATACTTTAAAACCTGGCAACCTGTACCCCAATCAGTTTTCAAAAATATTGTTTCAGATATTAGAAAAAGAAAAGGATTGAATCCTGAGCCCCCATCAGCTGACGAATTTATAGATAAAGAATAAATTTTTTTTTGTTTTAATTTATTTTACAGGAATCTAAATATTTTTTTTGAGATATCTTTGATAAGGCTATTAATGAGATTAATAAAAGCGGAATACTTATCAAAATAAATATTATCTGGTAAAAGCTCAAATAGGAAAATGCAATCAATGAGCTGAAACCCGCCAAAGAGTAAAAAAAGCTTCCGGCACAGGTAGGACATCCTACGAATAAACCCGAAGACATACCTAAAAGTCCGTAAAAATTCTTTTTTGAAATTTTCATCGCTCTAATATGTTTTAAAATATACACATTAAGAGTCAGATTCAAACCTACTAAAATGGAGATAACTAGACCTAAAAGAAAATTCATCGGAATCAAGAGAAATGAAAAATTACTATTAACAGACAATATAAGCATGGGGACATATCCTATAAAGTTGCAGCAAATTATCAAGTTGTATTTAGGATAGTAGACATTGTCTTTTGTCATGTTCATGGCATTGTCTTTTGTCATGTTCATATTTTGATGTTCCTTATGCTCCTGATGATTAGTAGTAGCAGGAAATAAAGAGAATACAGTTCCATCATTATTAAAAATAACAAAAAAATTAGAGAGGAATCCAAAAAATAAAAAATAAAATACTGTAGTAATAATGAAAATGGATCTATAATATTTAGATTTAAATGATAACTGGATATGGAAAACAAGTTTTAAAGGATTCGAATCATAATATCTTTCTGAAAAAAACGTCTTTTTTACACCTAAAAGAAACAATAAAATAAATCCAAAAAAGGATATGAGAACTATTTGTCCAAAAAAGTATAACGATTGATTGATAAAAACAGGTTTTCCTGGTGATGAGACGAGAGAATAGAAATAAAAAACCAGTAATAAAGATATTAAACTAAACATAGAAAGATAAATTCCCTTTTTATAATTCATGGGATTTTCTTTTTTTTTATAAATCAATTATATATTAAGGTGCAATGCTAAATAAGAGTTTTTTTTTAAAAAAGAATTCAATACATTTGCCATATCATTAAATGATTTATTTAAATCTTTTCAAAAAAAAATCTTAAGCTATTTGATGGCATTGAAAAAAGTATCTCTCTGAACCGGATTCCTACCTATCTCTTTTATTAAAAATCTTAATTCTTGAGATGAGGTCTGATTTGTTTTTCCTGCAGCCTTGAAAATTTCTTCTGAAAACGCAGTACCCACCAGATCGCTACCGCCATAACAAAGTGCTATTTGAGCAAGTTTTTTTCCAAGAGACACCCAATAAACAGATATATTCTTTAAAGAACTGTAAAATAGTAATCTTGAGACTGCAATTATCTTCAAGTCATAGGTTGATGGGCTTTCTGAAACAAGAGTATGCTGTTTTTCTAGAGCGGTATTCTCTAAGCTAAACTTTAAAGGAATAAAAGTAGTAAAACCGTTAGTTTTTTTATTTAATTCTCTTAACTTGATGATGTGATCTACAATGTCTTCGGGTGTTTCAATATGGCCAAATAACATGGTACAGTTGCCTTTCAAACCTTGTTTGTGAGCCTGATACGCGATATCCAGCCATTCGTCACCCGAACACTTGCCTACTACAATTTTATCTCGAGTTTGTTTGTTAAATATCTCCGCACCGCCACCTGGAAGAGCATCGAGGCCGGATTCTTTTAGCCTCACAAGTACTTCTTTAACAGAGTTCCTTGTAACCTTTGATATAAAGAATATTTCGGCTGGTGTTAATGCTTTGATGGTTGTTTTTGGAAACTTTGATTTTATTAGTTTAAACATGTTCTCATAATATTCAAGTCCTAGTTTTGCATTAAATCCTCCCACAATATGTAGCTCTGTGGCACCTAGGTCTTTAACAGCTATCTCTGCTCTTTTAACGATCTGTTCAGGAGTTAAGGTATAGGCATCGTCATCTTTTTCTTTCCTATAAAATGCACATAGCTGGCAGCTAGCGACACAAACATTTGTATAATTTAAATAGTAGGATGAGACAAAGCTCACATTATCTCCTATTAGGTCTTTTCTAATTTTGTCTGCTGCTGCACCAAGCAGAAAAAGATTCTCTTCTTTCATTAATTCTAACCCATCATTAAAATTTAATTCTTCACCTGACAGGATTTTTTCAAGTGATGAAGTTGGTCTAATAACAGTCTTAGACAATTAATAATTAGTGGTTGATTTAAAGATATAAGTGCTTTTAACGTGGCAAAGATTAAAGATTAAATTAAAGCGAATGGTTAGACTAATTGTTATTTGCAAAATATTCAAATTTTTGATAAATATTTAAAAAATTCTGATATTTATAATATAATCAATAATATCGTCAATAATGGACAATTTGATATCAATGATATTATAAGCCTTTTGGAAACAAAGGATATCCATAATCTTGGATTATTAAGTAATTACTTGAGAGAACAATTGTTTGGTAATACTGTTTCCTTCATAAATAACATAATTCTCAATTATACTAACGTATGTATTACATATTGTAAATTCTGTGCTTTTTATAGGCCACCTAATCATGAAGAATCATATACCGTATCAAAAGAAGAAATTTTAAATAGAATAATTTTTTCAAAATCCAGCTATGATATTAAACAAGTTTTATTCCAGGGAGGCCATAACCCTAAATTAAATATTGAATACTATGAGGACGTATTCAGAGCAATAAAGGCAAAATGCCATGATGTTGCTATTCATGGTTTATCGGCTTCAGAAATAGATATGATCGCAAAAGTAAACCGATCTAGTACTTTTGAAGTATTACAGAGGCTAAAGGAATCTGGTTTGGATTCTCTTCCGGGTGCAGGTGCTGAAATTTTGGATGATGAAATAAAAAAAATAATCAGCCCTCTGAAAATATCTAGTGATACATGGCTAAGGATAATGGAAGAAGCTCATACTCAAGGTATAAAATCCTCAGCTACAATGATGTATGGTACGGTTGAAACAATCGAACATCGAGCCCGTCATTTATTGAAAATAGCAAATTTACAAAGAAAAACAGGTGGCTTTATGGCATTTATTCCTTGGAGTTTCGAACCAAACAAAACCGAGATGCAAGATAAAGGATTAGTTAACTATCCCCTAGGAGGTTTTGAATTATTGAAGATGATTTCTGTATCTCGAATACTTTTCAACGGGTTAATTGATCATTTGCAGTCTTCTTGGCTAACAAATGGTGTAGGTATGGCACAGTTAGCTATATTTCATGGTTCAGACGATTTTGGTGGAACTTTAATCGGAGAAGAGGTTGTCAGTGCAACTGGAGCAAGATCCACAGAATTATTATCATCCAACATAATCAAGTCCATTAAATCAATGGGATACATTCCTGCAGAACGGGATAATGGTTACAGGATAATTAAAAGGTACTAATATTTTTCTACGCAGTCTTTCTTTCTTAAAAAATTCTATTGGTTTACCCCTTTTTGTAACCGAGGAAATTTTAAATCAAAAACGTTATTATTTGTTGTTGATATTTCTTGTTGATAGTATCTGTAAGATAGATTGTTAAAAACGGGTCCATGAAGGTTATGAAAATATTGTTATTTTGACTGATTTAAATCGTTTTTTATTCTAAATTTGTAAAAAGATTTTTTAGATTATTTAGTAATTAAATAGGTTTA
>JBQCGN010000200.1:0-5440 GCA_051955655.1 Candidatus Nitrosocosmicus sp.
TTTAAAACCAAATTTCCAAACCATTGGATAAACCAACAAAATTTTTTATAGGTTGGGTTAAAATTAAGTAAAACATAAAATTTTTTGTTTATCACATTACATAGTATAGGTTAAGATAAATACATTAAATTATAAAGGATTTATAAAAAACAACGTAATTGTTTTTTTTCTTGGCCTTTCATAAATTTGAATTTGAAAAAAAAAATTAATATTTACATTATTAAACTGGCTGAATATAAATTATATTTATACCTGTAAACAAGATATCATGAAAGCAACATCGACAGTGACAAGGGTTTTGTTGAGCAGTTCAGCGTGTTCTTATCCAAAGGAGGCTTTATTCTCACTCATTTGATTGTATTGTATTTTGCACCATTTCTGGATCAATATCTATTTATTTGTTGATAGAACATCATTTGCTGCAATATCTGAGTCATTAAATAACATGCGCCTCGGCATATTGTCTACTCAAAGGGGGAAGTGGAGTCAATCTTCTTCCTTTGGGAGATAACAAAAATCCTTTTATCCCCTTTTTGGAGATTATTGCTACTGTCAAAGAGTTCATCCTAAGAGGGGGTTTAGTGATGTTTTTCTCCTTCTTTGGCTCAACAGCTTTATTTAAATCATATTTTTTTCAAATCAAGTAATAACACATTAAACTAAAGATAAAGATACATTTGATAATATGATTTTTAATATTCTGTTTTTCAAATTGAATCGCCATATGACTTTACAAACGTAGTAACAAATCAATTATAAAGGCTGACTTGCAACATTGATTCTTTATTAAACTTAAATGAATATGGACAATACAAAAGCTGTTTTTTACCAATATTGAAGTCATTGCCTTGTGAACAACAAATGTGATAAAAAAGTCTAATTTTTTTATTGGTTATAAACAATTAATACTTTATCATTTACTAATTATAATTCTATAATCAGAGTATATTATATTAAATAGATTATTTATATCAAATACATAAATTTCTAATCCTTTAATATAATATAATTGAAAATAATTTCTTTGAAATCTTCAATTTTCATCAAATTCTATTTTGTATTGTTTTCTTTATTGTTGTTGACTTCCATGTCTTTGACAATGATTCATTTTAACTATTTCCATAAATCTTATACACGAATTTCATTCTTAAATAGAGCTTTTGCTCAATATGCTGTAGCCTCTGCTTCACCTTTTGGTCCTTCCGTTGCCGATCCAAATTTAAAAGTGCAGATGGTTTTTCCAACTGCAGGTAAGGAAACTACAAGCATGGCATTTTTGTCTCTAAATGACATTCTAGTATTAGATAAGAATACAGGCAAAGTGAATAGAGTTGTCAATGGAAAATTGCTACCCAAACCTGTTTTAGATGTTCCTGTTGCAAATAAAATAGAAAGGGGTTTACTAGGAATTGCCGTTGCCCCTAGCCTATCGCCTGATGGAAAAAGATATGTTTATTTATATTATACTCAATCCGGTGGCACTACCGATGGAGATGAATTTCGCGGTCTTGCTCCTCCAAAAGGCAATATGGTCTATAGGTATGAGTTTTCAAATGGTAAGTTAATAAATCCGTTACCACTTTTACAACTTCCTGCAAATCCTGGTATGACCAAACGTCCCGATCATAATGGAGGCAAGCTAGCAATAGGATCTGATGGTAATGTATATGCTGTTATAGGAGAGGTTGGAGGACATGTAACTCAAGCAGAGAACAACATCAATGGGGGGCCGCCTGATGGGACCGGTGGCATACTTAGAATTACACCTAACGGACAATCTGTTCCAAACAGCCCCTTTGGAGATAATGCTCCTCTAAGCTTTTACTTTGCATATGGCGTCCGTAATAGCTTTGGCATAGCATTTGATCCTGTAACAGGTAATCTATGGGACACAGAGAATGGACCTAACTATGGAGATGAAATTAACCTGGTAAAGCCGGGATTTAACAGTGGGTGGGCCATAATACAAGGATTTGCAAAATCGTCTCATTTAGGTCATATCAATCCTTCTGATGTTGTGAAATTAAAGGGTTCCCAATATTCTGATCCAAAGTTTGAATGGGCTGATCCTGTTGGTCCAACTGCGCTTGTGTTCTTGAACTCAGATAAATTAGGGACTCAATATAAAGACGATTTATTTGTAGGAGATGTTAACAATGGTAATCTATATCATTTTAAATTAAGCGAGGATAGGGACCAGCTTTTATATTCAAATGGTCAACCGGTTGAAGATGAACCTACTACATCAGCACAGATTCCGCTGCTTAGATTTGGAATAGGATTTGGAGGGATTACTGACCTGCAAACTGGGCCCGATGGTTTTCTATATGTCCTTAATGCTAATGGAGCCATTTTTAGAATAGTTCCTGCTAGCTTTGCTGCGGCTAATCCAACTCCATATACTTTCGATTCTTTGACAACAACGAATCAAAATCAGCAACAACAGCAACAACCATTATCAGATAATGGTCCCGCAGTATTATCAGCTGTTTCTAATGCACCTAACAAAGTTACAATTGTAGGCGTAAAAGGTAATCAATCATATGATCCAAACCCCATTAACATAAAGGTAGGAGATACAATAACTTGGATAAATGCAGATGTAATAGCACATACAGTAACATCAGGTAAGGATTACGATCCAATAACTTCAGGCAAGATATTCAATTCAAAGAGTATTATAAGCAATGGGGTTTATAGATTAAAGTTCACCATACCTGGAGTATTCGATTACTTTTGTTTATTTCATCCTAATATGAAAGGGGAGATAGTCGTAAGCAAATAAATAGAAATAGAACATCCCATTTATTTTTATAGAAATCTTTTTCTAATTTAATCGAGATTTTGAAATCAGAGTTTATAAAATCATGTAAAAATTTTAAACAGCTAAGCAAGATGCTCATAACAAATCGAATATCAATTTCTACGAGTAGGGTGGATTTAACTTTGATAGTTTTTTTAATGTTAATGTCATCTGAAATTATATTATCTGCAACTGAACCTCTTTACCTGTTCTAATGAATCTTCTTTGGACCCGTAAGAGTTCTTTTCTCTTGTATATGCCATCTTATTATAATTATTCGTAAATGATTTTATCTACACTATTCTCTGGCTCTATGTATGAAAATAAAGATCTTTCTTCACCTCATCATTTGAAAGAGTAAGAATACTTGATCTGTTACTTTGTGCTACTGGCAAGCTATCAGCATACCAAATTGGAATATCTTTAAATATTTTCAAACCGATGGCATGGAGAACTCCAACACAATTCAAAGGGCTTGGAATCTGGATTGGATAGGAAGAGAATATGAGAAAACAAAAAAAGGTAATAGAATTAAACCTAAATTCTCATTCTATGATAATGCTGAAAGAAAAATATCCTCATAACACTAAAGATGATTTCAGATATTGAAATACTGATGAACAAAAAGTAGAAAAATTTATTCAATAGCAATCAAAAGAAGATTGGAAATACTTTTATTTCAACGATTTTCCATCCATCTGCTCAAAATATTTGGATATTGTAATTCCTTTTTCGTCTTAGTCTATGCTATACCATGTATTTAGAAAGACGCAAGTTATCTTTTTAGCTTTTTTAAAAAAAGGATTTTCAAATGAAAAAGATAACAATATTTTCCTTATACAAAACTTTTTCTTATAATTATTATATAAAAAATTAAAATTTTTTGACTTTTCCGTTAAAAAACGACATATTTAAATTCATATTGTCTGTCCCTTAATTGATGTTTCTAGAACTATTAAACAATTACAAAATTGTTTTTGTATTTCTAATGGCATCGACAATGGTTACATCTACAGTAGTCTATACCAACGGAATATTTTTACCTGCAGTTAAAGCCCAAACACCTGGTGTTACCTTTCCGCCACCACTATTTGGAACTATCAGAAGCCAACCTGCATTTGAAGTAAATATACCCTATTCTGGTCAGAATGCAACCACCTTTTCACCAATGCATATTTCAATACCAACAGGAATGACTGTTATCTGGTTTAACAATGACGACAATGCTCATACTATTGCTACATATTCAAACAGCACTTATTCTCCACCTCAATCATTTAATTCTGGTCTACTACCTGGGAATGGAGGAACTTTTATTTTCAATTTCAATCAGCCTGGCAAATACTTGTATGGCGACCCTCAGTCTAACTCATCTAGTTTTGCAGTAGTAGATGTTGGGGCAAATACCGCCCAAGGCTCAAATATGAATATGATAGCTGGAGGCATCAACACATTGCCTTTTGATCCTGCAAAATCAAAGAGCGTTGTTTTGTCTTTTGTGCCAACCACTGTAAGTATACCGCCTGCCACCAGCATAACATATAATGTTGCATTATTAAATTCGGATAAAAAAGTAATATTTAGCAAGAACTTTGATGACGCTGATGGAATATTGGATATAGACCTTGCACCAACCCACAAAAACGTTACTGAATTTACTAATTGGGGTCCTGACTTTATAGGACAAGAGAAATTTGCGACCACAGGAGTATATCATATTAGTGGACCGGTATTGGTTGACGCAAAACCCTATTACATACATGTGTCAATAATCTCAAAAGATGACCAGGTATTTTCAAATCCTCCGTCTGATACCTTCCAATTGTCTCCGATGCAGTTAGGAAATAATAGTAGTAACCAACCAAGCAAATAGCAAATAATTTTTTTAATTTTTATTATAAGATAATATATAAAGTAATTGTATAACTTATTGTAAAGCCATAATGTAAGGTTAAATCTGTGTCTTCCAAATATAATGAGAAAAAAACAATTGCAAAAATAGCAATAGCAGTATAAGGTGGTTGTTGCTGTAGCACTATCAATGAATAAAAATAGATTTAATTTTATTTCTTATATTGCAAAATTTGTCTCATTAACTAAAATAAATTTTCATAATGGAAAAATTTGTCAAAATAAAGTTCAGAACAGTTATATATATTTATAGACTATATCGTCTATTTTAATTTGGACCCATATATCAAGCATAACATGAACTTGAATTGTAAATCAAGTTGAATAAAGTTATATAAAATAGTGAAAAAAGTGCAGTATTTCCATTAAACTTTAATATAATAACCATACTGTAGAATTAATGCAAAAAAAACAATTTGATAAAAAGATAATGACTTCATTGTCGCTCTTTATCTTTGCAACAATAGGATTTACCTATATATGCTTAAATGAAGTGATGGCTCAAGCAAATACAACAACATCATCTAATCAAACATCTGGAAATACTACAGGCGCCAATCAAACAGAAACTTTGAAACAATTTGAAAAATTAACAGGCTCTGATCAAAACATTATTTCAAAAGATCGAAGCATTAGCAACCCAAACAACACATTAGGAAACAGTTTATCAACCAATCAATTCCAAAGTTATTAACCTTTTTTTATTTTTTATATATGGTATAAAGA
>JBQCGN010000201.1:0-5059 GCA_051955655.1 Candidatus Nitrosocosmicus sp.
CCAACCACCAACCACCAACCACCAACCACCAACCACCAAACACCAACCACCAACCACCAACCACCAACCACCAACCACCAACCACAAACCAAAAGGTCCTTGAATATCTTAAAAAAAGAGGAGATGATTGGAGTAAAAATGGAATTAAAACGATTAATTGTATTTTGAAATCATCTAGTTTTCTAAATTTGTTATTCTTTTCGTATTTTACTTTCATCAGTCTAGTGAATAGAAGAGTACTTTAAGATATTACAAAGGTAAGTCTATTACATTCATACAGTTTCCATCGGAGTGAATTCACAAAAAATCAAAATATTTAAAGAACCTTAAAAGGAACTTTAATTTTGTCATCATCAATGAAGGCAAAACTATAACCGATTCTCAATAAATATTGTCTTGATGGAATTGTAATAACAGTGTCAAAACATCTAAATCAAATTTAAAACTATAAATAAAAAATTAATTTCAACTTTAATAATGACTATATCTATTATTGGTTCGGGAAAGGTTGGGGCATCTATTGCATTAAATTGCGGCCTTAGAGAATTGGATTCAAAAATAAATTTGCTTGATATTATCGAGGGATTACCACAAGGTGAAGCAATGGATATAAATCATCAACTTTCTGAAAAAGGTCTGGATAGCTATATTGAAGGTTCTAATGATTATGGAAAATTGAAAAACTCCGACATCGTCGTATTGGTTGCAGGAAAAGGTCGAACTCCTGGAATGACAAGAATGGATTTGCTTAAAACAAACGCGTCCATAGTAAAGAGTGTATCAACAAAAATTTCAGAAAATATCAATACGAAAGAATGTATCTTGATTGTTGTCACCAATCCGCTTGATCCAATGACGTATATAGCATTAAAAACAACTGGATTTCCTAACAATAGAGTTATGGGCATGGGTGGCATGCTAGATCTTTCGCGATTTACTAGCTTTATCCATGATTTTACTCAAATATCTCGAGATTCCATATCAGCTATGGTGATAGGAGAGCATGGAGAAAATATGTTACCGTTAATTAGATTTTCTTCTATTTCCGGAATTCCGTTGAAAGAATTTGTTTCTGAAAAACAGTCTGAGGACCTCTACGAGAAGACCAAACAAGTTGCTGCTGAAGTAATTAAATACAAAGGAGCTACTGTATATGCACCTGGCAATGCAGTAGCCACAATGGTAGAGTCTATAGTTAAGGATAAAAAAGCATTGATACCAATTTCTGCTTATCTAGATGGACAGTATGGTGTTCATGATATTTGTATTGGTGTCCCTGCAGTAGTTGGAAAAAATGGCATAGAAAAGATCATGGAGTTACCGTTGGATGAATTTGAAAAAAATGAATTTATTAAAGGTGTAAATGGTGTAAAAAAAGCGATATCTGATGTATTCACATGATTATAGAAATACAAGATGGACTTAAAAGATCTCTTATTAGATTATTATAATGACAAAAAAAGTCTAGATGATGTAATTCAAAAGCTTGCCCTTTTTTCTATTGAATATGTTGAAAATAATATTGCTCAACTAGATGTTAATAGAGATTTACGAAAATCAGTACCTGAAGTAGTTTTGGCAGTGAACAAAAAAACCATTGAGATAATTTCTATTTGCAATAAGATCCTAGAAAAAAAAAACTATGTAATCATAAGCAAGATTAAACCTTTGGCTATAAAAAAACTAATATTTTATTATAAAAAAAAAGGATTTGTTGTAGAAAAAGGTTATAAAAGTAATTCAATTCTAATATATGATAAAATAGAGTCCTTGCCGACTAACAAAGGAGGAAAGATTGGAATTATTTGTGGTGGCACTTCTGATATTGGTATTGCGGAAGAGGCAAGGATCGCTTCTATCTCTATGGGGTGTTCCACATATCTTGGTTATGATGTTGGCATTGCGGGAATACATAGACTGTTATTATCACTTAAAGAAATGATTTCAAATAATGTCGATTGTTTAATTGTAGTGGCAGGAATGGAGGGAGCGTTATCTTCTGTTGTTGCCTCATTAGTTAATGTACCTGTAATTGGAGTGCCAGTATCTGTTGGCTATGGATTTGGATCAGACGGAAGAGGTGCATTGTCCTCTATGCTTCAAAGCTGTTCTTTTGGACTAGCTGTTGTAAATATTGATAATGGTATAGGCGCTGGCATATTTGCAAGTTTAATTGCTAATAAATGTCGCCAATAACAAATTACCCAATTGAGGTAAATATTAAATAATTATATTATTTTATTTAAAACGTTTATAAGAGATTTAAACGGTCTTTGTTGATTGTTGAATATTAAGAGGTATATGCTAAATGTCTTATATTAAAACACTTAAAAGGATTAGAAATAATAAAACAAATTATAGAAAAAGGAAAGCATTACTGATCGGTAGACGCAATTTTATCACTATAAAAACTAGTAATGAACATATTCATTGTCAATTAATAAAACCCAGTTTAAAAGGTGATATTGTTCTTGCTTTCTCAAATAGTAAAGAGCTTGCAAAACATGGTTGGAAAGGTTCTTCAAATAATCTTTCTGCAAGTTTTCTTGTAGGCTTGTTATTGGGAAAGAAGATGCAAAGCAAAAATAATAACTCTGCTGTTTTGTATACTGGTAAGACTACATTTACAAGCAAAGTTGCTGCTTGTTTAAAAGGGATTGCTGCTTCTGGGGTTGATATACCTTTATCGGAAGACTCGTTACCTAGTGATGATAGGATAAATTCATCTCATGTATCTGAATATGCTTCATCTTTAAAAAATGACCAAGATCTTTATGAAAAAAGATTCTCAAAATTGTTAAAAAACGACTTATCTCCTGAAGATTATCCGACACATTTTGAAGATGTAAAAAACAAAATACTATCTAGTGACTTTGCTTGAAAAAAACACTAAAAGCGATTTCTAATTATAATTTCGAAACGATAATAAATAAAAATATATCTCTTTTTGATATAATAGGACGTGGATTTGAAATAAGAACTATAAATAATATTAAATATTTCTCAAACAGTTTTGTGGGTGCAAAAAATGAGTAGAATGGCTAGACAGGCCGAGCCTGAGACAGAATGGAAACCGCGAACCACTTTAGGAATGATGGTGGCCAGTGGAAAGATAAAATCTATGGAAGAAATTTTTGAAAATGGTTTGAGGATACAAGAAGCAGAGATTGTAAAACATCTTCTCCCGGACGTAAAGACACAGGTAGTTAGTGTAGATATAGTACAAAAACAAACTGATGCAGGAGAATTGACCCGGTTTAACGCCTTGGTTGCATTAGGTAATGAGGCAGGGTGGTTCGGCCTTGGAAAAGGAAAAGCTCACCAAATGAGAAATGCAATTGACAAAGCTACTAACGCCACATACTTGAATGTAATTCCTGTCAAACTTGGATGCGGCAGCTGGGAGTGTAGATGTAATCAGCACCATTCAATACCTTTCAAAGTTATGGGGAGAGGTGGAAGTGTGACTATAGAACTAATACCTGGGCCAAGAGGATTGGGAATCGTTGCAGGCGAGCATATAAAGAGCTTGTTAAAATTAGCAGGGTTAAAAGATGCTTGGACTAGATCATATGGATCTACTAATACAATGTCATCTACAGCCAAAGCTATTTTTAGTGCTTTAAGAAATACATTTCAGGCAGGATAGAAGTTAAAATGGTTTATTTGGTAGTAAGGATGAAAGGAACTGTAAATGTTCCGCGCTGGGCTATTTTGACCTTGGAAAATTTACATTTAAATAAAAAATTTCGAGCTACAGTAATCCCAGAAAATGATCAAACTTTGGGTATGCTTAGAAAAATAAAAGAACATGTCTCTTGGACAAGCGTAGATGAAGAATTTGTAAAAGAGTTTATTGAGAAAAAAGGTCGCTTCTCTGGATCTAAATCTGACACAAAATCGAATGTAAGAGATCAGATGAATGCTAATAAATCTAACAATGATGGGGATAAAAACAGTGATATTAATAGTAATGAATTAAAGGATATTGATATAGGCAAAATTGCTACTACTATTTCTCAAAATCAAACCTATCTCTCAAAAATTTCTGGTATTAAGCCATGGTTTGCATTAAGTCCGCCAAGAGGAGGATTTAAAAAGAAATCAAAACGTTCGTATTCTCAAGATGGTATACTTGGAGAAAATAAGGAATTAATATCCTTAGTAAAAAGGATGATGTAAGAAATTGACATTTTTTTTGAGAATTTTGGCATTGAAAACTTTAATATTTAATTCATCTGAATTGATATAACAAGTGTATAGAATGGGAGAGAATTTGTTATGGCTACTCGTTTAAGAAAAAGTAGGAAACAACGAGGATCTCGTTTTTGTGGTTGGGGACAAATAGGACAGCATCGTGCTTCTGGTAGTCGTGGAGGAGTAGGAGGTGCAGGAAAGCATAAGCATTTCTACATACGAACTGTCATGGAAGAACCTGATCATTTTGGTCATGAACAATTTCATGCACTAAGAAAAAGCGATGTATCCAAATGGTTAAATTTGAAAGACCTAAATCAATTAATGAAATTTTCCAAGGCTACAGAAGAAGGCAAAATAGTTTTGGATTTGGATGAATTAGGTTATGAGAAACTTTTAGGTTCTGGGCAGGTGGATGGTGTCTTTACAATCAAGGTGAAGAAGGTATCGCAATCTGCTAAGAATAAAATTACACAGGCCGGAGGCGAGGTGTTACTATTAAATGAGCTCACTGCTTAGTGGTGGAATTTTTAGAACTGTTGTAAAAAAAGTTTCTCCTGTAATCCCTCAGATTGAAAAACCTAAAAAGAAAGTAACTCTTAAAAATAAACTGATTTGGACTGGAATCGCCCTGTTAATTTATTTTGTAATGGGACAAGTTCCATTATTTGGTACTCACATTAATCCTGGAGCAGCGGACCCGCTCGCCTTTGCTAGGGTTATTTTTGCAGCTCAGCAAAGAACCCTTTTAGAGCTAGGTATTGGGCCTATAGTTACTGCCGGATTACTTATGCAGTTATTAAAGGGATCAGATATATTAAAATTGAATTTTAAAGATCCTGATGATCGTTCACTTTTTACT
>JBQCGN010000202.1:0-4141 GCA_051955655.1 Candidatus Nitrosocosmicus sp.
ACAACATATTCAAATGACCTGAAAACATATTTTTGATTTATTAAAAAGAATCACATTATATTTGGTCTACTAACTTAACAATCAATCAATCGAAGGGAATTTTAAAATTATTTAAGAAACAATATATTCCATAAACTATTTCTGCACCGCACAACTAAAACAAATTATAAATCAAATTCAGTTGCCTTTTTTAATTATTAACAGACCATAGTTCAGAAAGACATAATACTTTTTTTTGAGAACAATGTTCTTTATCTAGGACTTTTTTGCCTATACCCGAGGTATTATTATTGTGCATACGATATTTAAATAACCTTGATGGCAAAAGTTTTCCTTTCCATCCAGACTTTACAATTTTTTTCCATTTATAATGATTGGTACTAGTTTTAACATTCTCGTCAAATGGCAAACTTTCTTTTAATATTTTTGTCACCGTCAATCCTGTCTGAGGAATATAATTTTTAGATTCTAAAAGAACAGAATCAAATTTATTGGATATTGCATATCTAATAATATTACCATTTTCATTTATAAGGTCACAGTTAGTATAAACAAATCCAATTTGAGGATCGATTTTTATTTCAAAATCTAGTTCTTTTTTTGTTATATCAATATAAGTTTCATATAAAATATCATCCGAGTCTAATATCAAACAGTACTTACCTCTTGCCAAAGATGTTCCTTTATTTATGGATCGAATTTGACCAAAGTGATTTTGAAAAGCAAATGATTGAATCGATATTTCTTTATCAATTATTTTTTTTATCGTATCATTGAAAATTTCAATTGAAAAGTCTGAACTTGCATCATCAATGAAAATAATTTCTATTGGTCTATAAGTTTGATTTATTACACTCTTTATACAATCAACTAAAAAATGACCATTGTTCCGATTACAGATAATTATACTTACCAGTTCACTATTAAAATTGCTACCATTAAATTTGCTTCTGCTGCTGCTGCTGCTTGTGTTTATCTGTTGCAATTATTTGTTAAATTATTTTATACATTATAAATCTCACCGCAAAAACAATGACTCAAGTTATTTCTTTATCAGCATAATAAAGAATAATATCACAATTACAGTTATGTAAATACCAGAGTAGTCCTTAATGTAAAGTGATTGTGCTTGATTAACTTGTCAATTTTTAATGAATATAAAGTCACCTTCAAAGAAAATAACAAGTTTGTTAATGAAAACAAGCAGTATTATATTATAGAAAAAATAACAACGCTTAATAACTGAAAATTATTCTTATTCCAGTATATAGATATCCATTGTTTTGAATTATCTTATCCATCCAAGATAAATATCATTTTAATTAAGACATAAATCCATAAATAGCTGTTTTTACCATAATAACAGATGTCTTTTGCTACAATCGACTATAAGAAATATGTAGAAAGATATTTTAAAAATGATAAATATCATAATACCTTAAACTTTAACCAAAAAAGATATTTCTTGATATGCGAAAATTGTTTTTGGATGGCATCGACTATACCCTCTGTAAAGGATATCTTTCGATTACGGCACAAAAAATGTCCTGTTTGTGTAAATAACGTAAACAGATTTTTAATTTGCGATGAGAGTTTTTAAAAATCATTCTACAACAATTTATTAGACTATTATCATATTTTAAATGTAAAATAGTTATCCAACAAACTATGAATTTATGGAAATAGTATATTGTCAAATGGATATACTTTTTCATCCTTTACTTGATCTGCCGTATAATTTAAAAAATAATAGTGAAGTTAAATCCATGAATTGGATTTGGACGAATCATAAAGGTTCTGAAAAGAATTTTCGATTAGAATTAACCCTACTACAGTAATTAGTATGATATGATACAGTAAAATAAGAATCACTATCAAGACAAGCAATTGAAAGTTTAACTTATAGAGATAGCCATCAGATAAAATTTATTTAGCATCATTAAAGAAATCCTTTTTAAATAATGCAATTTTAAATTGAAAAGTAAGTTCAATCTAAAAGCAAGCATTTAATCTTTCTTTTTTTTTGCTTTGATAAAAAAACTCTGTATATAATAAAAGATAAATAATATTATGTCAACAGGACGATAAGTAATTAAATAAGAGCAAGTCGTATTTGTCTTACCATTCCAAGTGCTCTGCCAATTGTGCCTCCCGCTGATACAAGAAATACAATATCTAGCACATAAGACAAATATCCAAATTCCATGCGAATGACTATGCTCGTAATAATTCGAATTAGAATAAAAATAACTAAAAGTCCTATTCCCGATCCAACCAATATCAACTGGGTCTTGTCAGAATTCCACGAAATCTTTGTCAAACGTCCAAATGGATATCCTATTATGATGCCTACAATTAGCCATACAAAAGTAATAGGGGGAATAGGAATAGAAAAAAGATCAATAATTGAAATAGCAAGCATTACTGCACTGATTACTAATGGAATTGTTAGTCTTGCAAGTAGCTTTTTGTGAAGCAGTTTTCTAAGGTGCAAAGGTATTGCCAATTGATATCTTTATACCATGTGCTATTATTATTTAGTTATGTCTTTTAAGATAGAGAAATCTAGTTAAATAAATACAAAAACAACATAGACAGTCTATAATAAAAATAAAGATGAATAATTCGAAAATGAATGAATCTTGTCTCTTATTGATATAGAACAGTTGTTCATTATATCAAAAGTAAATTATTATCACTAATCCTTATTGAAATAATCCATTGAATGGTCAAATTGATTTTGTATTATTAACAATCAACAATTAAACAAAAACTGGATCACTTTAAATAAATATAGAATGAAATAAAAAAAAAATAAATTTAATTAAAAAGGAATTAACAAACACAATTTTATTCTTGCAAATTTTATTTACAACTTTCATATTTGTATGGAAAAGATTATGAACTAAAATGAAAACACATCCTTAAATAATTAGACGTTATATAGATTGTGTTGTGTAATGAACAATAGACACAATACTATGAATATTAGACAAGGAGTGAAAAATTGTCAATAACATAGATGAAAGCCGTGACGATGATGATAATGATCGTGGTGGTAATGACAGGATAGAATATTTTCATATTAATGACGAAGAGAAAGATAAATTTGACAATACTATCTTTTTGTGGTACAACAATGAAAATAAAATTTCTAAAGAAAATACTAAGGTAGTATACGGCGAAGAAAAAACAATTGAAGTAATTTTAAAAGTATTGGATAATACTAATGTTAGATGGGATAATTGTTCAAATTCTCAAGGTCCTGTATTTATGATGGAATCAGAGCAGATAAAAAAGGAATTGAAAAATGCGTTTGCTAGAGGAGTTAAAATAAGATGTATTTCTGAAATAGTAAAACACAATATCAGCTTTTGCAAAGAGTTAATGAAGATTGCTGAATTGCGCCATTTAGATTGCACTAAAGGATGGAATGCAGTAAATGAAACAGAATATGTTTCAACAGCACATTTGCAAGTAGCAAAAACCGTTTCTTGTCTTATTTATAGTGATATACAAGAGATAATAGAGCAACAACAACTGGTATTTGAGGGTTTTTGGGCAAGAGCAATTACTGCAGAAAAAAGAATAAGGGAAATTGAAGAAGGATATGATAATATAGAAACCATCATTTTAGATGATAAGGAAAAAATATACACTAAATTGGAATCATTGGCAGAAACATCAGACGAACTGTTAGTGTGCTCAGATATAGGAAGACTACAAATGACACACACATCTCTATTTAAAATTTACCAAAAAATAATGGATAAATATGATAAAGGGTATCATGAAGGAATTAGATGGATAACTTCTATTCAATCTAAAGAAGATGTGGATATTGTAAAATTGTTCATGGATATGGGAATTAAAATCCGACACATAAGAAATCTACCCATAATAAATTATTTAATAAATAATCAAAATTTTTTATCTAATATATATGAAACTGATGCGACTAGAGAAAAAGAATTACCTCGTTATATACTAACAAGTAATGATCCTTCTTATATTAATCACTATAAAACAATTTTTGAAAATTTTTGGAAAAGTGGTATTGATGCAATAGATGTGATAGAAGACATTGAAAGGGGTTTTGATCCAGAAAGTATTGACATTGTTTCAAAATCAAATAATTTGA
>JBQCGN010000203.1:0-7266 GCA_051955655.1 Candidatus Nitrosocosmicus sp.
TAAGATCAAAGAAAAAGTATAAATGAAAAAACAGTATTGAATTAAACCTATTTTCTTTCAAATACTTTATCGATTTTATCATAGCAATATCAAAGATATTGTTATTGCAATAGAATAAGAAAGCAATACACAGGTAAAGATAAATCAAATATATACTATTCTTGAGCATATCCCAAAATTCGATAGGAATATAGATATTTTTTATTAGAATTGAATTTGAGTAGGCAAAAGATATGTTATTAATCATATTTTATTGTTTTATTATACATTGATAAATTATGGTTTTCATTCGGGTTAAAAAGGTAAAGGGCTTGGATTATTATTATCTTATAAAAAGCAAATGGGATCGAGATAGAAAAAAATCCAAACAACAGATAATAAAATATCTGGGTAATGTCCACAATTTTACTATTGAAGATATACCTTTAGAATATAGAAATAATCCAAACATTTTGTCTAAATTATTATTAAAGACACAAGAGCGACAGGAAAAATTTTTTCTAATCAAAGAATTGAAAAGACAGGTTTTTAAATCTTTAAGAAATGGGGAAGTAGACAAAATACTCAAGATTGTAGAAAAATACGAAAAGCAAACGAGTCTTTCTGAATTCTATGATGATATATTAAAGCAGGTAATGTATGAGGTAGGCGAATTGTGGCAGCAAAACAAACTTGATGTAGGAACAGAACATGTTTGCAGTAACATTGCTAATCAGACTATTCATATAATAAATAAACGTTATAATCGGCGACATAAAAAAGACAGTGTTTTAATATGTACACCAGAAGGAGAAATTCATAATATATCTTGCAATGTTATTGAATCTATTCTATTAGAAAAAGGATTCCATATATATAACATATCACCATCCATTCCATCAGATTCCATAATCAAGTATATTAAAGATATTAATCCATCAATGATATTAATTTCCGTAACTCTCGTAGATAATTTGGGCTCTGCAAAGAGATTGATAAAAAAAATATCTACTTATACTAATATCCCTGTGATAATAGGCGGTCAGGCAATAAATAATCTTAGTAAACAGGAACAATTAGATATAGACTCAGTTAATCCGAAGGTCAAAATATATACTGATCATACATTGAAGACATTACCGAAAAATATTAAAGTATTAATCAAAGATAACTATAATAATATCTAGAATGCTCGCATAATTAAATACGTAAATCTTATTAGATATAGATGAAATATTAGTGCAATTTATTATAAAATGGATTATTTAAACTTACATAGTAATAATTCAAGTAAGTTAATTATTATCCTCTGTCTATTCATCAACATATATTATAAAAATTATATATAAGTTAACGAAATAATAATCAACTAATTGCTGGGCCATAATTTTAGACATATCTCGAATTATATTTGTAAATTTTGTAGAACTAAAATGAGGACTTATATCAAATAATAGTATTTTAATATGATATGACAGAACCCATTTAGCTGTAGGAGATAAAAATAAAATTTGCTGTATTTCTAATGTGGACTTCATTTGAAGATGAACTACTCTTGTACTTTAAAATAGCGAAATGATCTGAGAAGCAAAAGGTCTTTTTAGATAATATAGAATGAAATCAACCAAATAACATAGTTTGGATAAACTAATACACTTAAAGCTGTTTAGTAACAATTATGTAAGAGATCTAATGAACTACCATTACTGCTACTAAAGTTTTGTACAGTTTTTAATAATGTTATCATAAACAATCGATAAATATAGAACAGCAAGATATTATTTCCACCGCTTAAGAAAGAAAGTAAAATTAAAAGATGACTATAACAAACTCACTAGGAGATATTATACTATCATAATCTTTCATTTTTAAAATTTTTGGATATGTGTATAATTTTATAATGTTTTATAATGTTATAATATTAATATAAAATTTATATCAATCTGAGACCGAAAAAAATAATATTAATCTATAATTTCTCATCTAGTTTTTCAGTATTATGTAAAAGATCATTTTTCCAACCCTCTGGCAAGGAGATTATTTTTAATTGCTCTTTTCATAGTTTTAATATTTTTTGCATCATATCTAGAAATATAAAGACAGATAATATCTTTCACAGTGACATTATCTTTATCTTGTACTTTCTAAATTATATATATCCATAAGAATCACTTTGAGTTAACCCTTTACTTAATAGTCTATAAGATTAACCCAATTGATTTTTGTTAATTTGAGAAATATGTTATTTTAAACATTCTTATTGTTTAGATAAAGTCAAATCATGAAAGATTTTTGAGAATAAGTTGATGTTATACGATTTAGAATAATCGCAATAGTTTATTGTGCTTTTTCAATTTTTAATAACCGAAAAGACATTATAAAAACCAAAAATATTACTGCAGCACTAATTAGAAAAGTTGTTGAACCTATCGTATTATACAATAAACCTCCCATTATTAATCCGATTATACTGGCGATACTTCCAAAGCTGCTTGCAACACCTTGAACTACCCCTTGATTATCAGTACCAGCACGTCTTGATAAAATAGACATAAAAGATGGCCACATAAGACCATTACCAAGTGCAAATAATATGGCTGCTACATATGCTAAAGTTGTATTATTGGCAACAAAAAGAATAAAGTTTATACCTAAAATTAAACTACCAATTATGACTAATTTTTGCTCCGATAATATTTGGATGGCTTTCCGAAGAATTGGTCCTTGTATAAATATCATCATGCCGCTCAATACGGCATAAAATATTCCCATTTGTGTTACTGACCATTTTAATCCAACTACTGCATGATTTGGAAATGCTGTATAAAAGATATTAAATCCAAGGAAAATGAAAAAATAGAGAATAATTAAAAAAGATATATCTTTAATTTTTAATACATCTTTATATCCAAGTTTTTTAGGATTTGGCGCCTTGTAGCATTCTTTGCATTCGAATGAAAGTACTTTATTGATATTTTTCCTTTCAGGAAATGTTATTGCCACAGATTCTTTTGGTTTTGATTCTTTTAACATGAAACCTACTACTACAAATGCCATAGAAGATATGAGAACGGCTGATATTACTGGTAATAATTCCTTATAGATTGTTCCGCCTAAAACTCCAGCTAATGCAGGGCCAACAATAAAACCAAGGTTAGCCGAGATCGATAACTTGCCAAAATTTTTACTTCGGTCTTTATCTTCAGAAACGTCTGCAAGATATGCATTGGCTACAGAAATGTTACCTCCAGTAATTCCATCCAATGCTCTGGCAGCAAAAAGTACCATAAGTGGAATTGTAATAATAAAAGACCCCAATATTGAAGAATTGATACTAATAACATGCCAAACAGGTAAAAACAATGCACTTAAAAATATTATCCAACCGACTAGTGTTCCTCCATTACTTAGAAGAAGAATTTTTTTTCTTCCATAAATATCAGACCATCTTCCTAAAACAGGCGCTCCAATAAGCTGAAATGCAGGATAGATAGCAGATACTATCCCATAAATTAAAGAATTTCCACCAAAACCTATAACTAAAAATACCAAAAAAGGAAGCACAATACTATAACTAATAGTTCCAATAAAATTTGATAATAATAAAGGAAAGAGGGATATCTGTTTATTTATCGTGGATGGCATTATAAATATAGATATAGTTATCCTTCAATTTATAAAAGACGATTGTTTTCTTTTGAGAAATCAAGTCATTGAAGCGGATTTAATAAAATAGATAGAGGAGTATATGATTATTGCTGGTAGTTAGATGTAAATCTATAAAAGATATTCTTATTGCTGGATTAATGCTTTTAAAGCTAATTGATGCCCTCTATCAGGGACACAAATAAGAATTAGTAAAAGAATCCCGCTTTCAAAAATTTTTTTACGTTATATTGTCGATTTTCCGATCTACTACCTTCAAAAACAACATTCTTTATTTTTTACTTTATCATACATGTTTTACAATATTTTTTTAATTAATAATGATATCAGGTGATCAAGAATAGATATTGAGAACAATTTTATATGCATTTTAAGGACTCTCAAACGACGGCTACAACAATAAGAATCATTTTATGATTAATTTTATAGGTTAATTTGATATGAACTGGTATAAACTTTTTAATTTATATTCTGAACAAAATAACTATGACTTTTTATAATCTATTATCAACGATCTAACTGAATTTGCAGAGCCTCTGTAAAAAAGTTTAACTTTTCCTTTATAATACAATTAAATCCTATTTCGGGAGCGATAGCACAGCGGAAGACCTCCGATACCCGTGGTGTACTAGACTTCATGAATAATACAAATAGATTTGATATCTGAACTTTGTAAGTTGATTTCTAGTGGGTAACATTTATATATTTCTCCGAGAACTACAGACTGCCATGTCTTTTTATTCCTGTTATAAACGATAATACGAATAGAATGGTATAAAATAAATAAATAAATAAAAATGAAAAGATTGAATGAATAATAAATATTGACCTCAATTCCTTATCAAACTGATTGCTATTACAATCGGCTTGATTTATTATTTAGTCAATACTTAAGTTTAATACTATAATACGAATATTAAATATTTGAATTTATTAAGTTAATTCTGTTATATTTTTCTTATAAACAATTTGATAATATAATACCTTTAGATAATAATTTTATATTGATACATAAAAAACCAGCACTACAACTAAAGACCCATCTCAATTGAGTATATTGTCTTCCTTTGAGAATAAATTCTTCCAAATTTGTTTACAAAGTTTATTTCAAAGTCTTTTCAGGAAACTGGTCTAGGGATTTATCAAAGAAAATTATAAAGTCCACGATCATAAAGATATGAGTAGAAAGTAATAAAAATGAAAAAAAGGTGCCAACTTTTTCATTTAGCTTATCCATTGCTAATATTTTACAATAAAATAGAATATCAAATACGAAAATATAAATCTGGCATGGAGTGATTATACTTTAGATATGTTCTGTTTGAGTTTATAATTAGTAGTATTCGATAAACAATGCGATTTATCAATCGAGTTTATTATTCTATTTCAAACTTTATATTGTAAATTAATTCCAAAACCCTTAATACAATATCATAATAAATATTATACGTTATAAAGTGATATTTGATAATCAAGATAATGATTGTTTTAACCATAAATCTCGAGAAAATAAGAATATAGAAAGTGTTAATTATTTTAAATCAGAAAATCATAACAATGAGCATGAAATAATCTTTACCAATCACTCACGCAACTATTGTATAGGTATTATTAGTATAATTGATTATGCACAAGGAATAGACGAGTTAAAAAATGCTGAAGAAATTAGAAAATATTATTCTATATTTTATAATACCTTGGCTTCAATAATCCGATATCATGGCGGAAAAGTAATAAAGAATGTAAATGATGTTTTATTGTTTTACTTTCCAAAAACTGTTGACTTTTCCAAACCTTCAACTTTTCAAGAAGTTCTTGATTGTGGGTTAGAAATAATTTCTGCAAACTCTAAATTAAACTCAAAATTATCTGAAAATGGACTTCCTTCCATCAGATATAAAATAAGTGCAAACTATGGAAAGGTCGAGCTTGCTACATCGACCAATTCAAATAATGTTGATCTGTTTGGTCCTGCTGTTAACATTTGCTCTAAAATAAATCATCTGGCCTTACCAAATCAAATGGTTATTTACAAGGACCTCTATGATATCATTGAAAAGACGTCTTTTTTTAAAAACTATATATTCAAGAATAATGATAAGAAGAAAATTATCGATAAAGAAGATGAATATCCTTATTCCATTTACACTATACGAATAAATGATAGCGTAAATCCTGTTACAGAAATAGATGATAGAATAGACCATATAAATCAGAAAGAAGATCCACAAAATCAACCTAATTCTTCATTTAATATTTTATTTATAGATGATGATAAGGATATCCTTTTTACATTTGAACCCTTTATTAGAACTGAAGGTTACAATTTAACATCTTTTTCCGATTCCAAAAAGGCACTTGATCATCTATCTAATCTTGATCCATATTATTATGATTTAATAATACTAGATATACGTATGCCTGGATTTAATGGATTTCAGCTTTATAGACAGATTAAAGTACTGAATCCCGATACAAAGATGCTTTTCTTGACTGCATTGGATGTTTTTGTAGAAGAAATAAAAATAGTATGTCCTGACATAAATGCAAGTGATATTGTTAGAAAACCCGTATCTCCAGATGCTTTTTTATCCAAGATTAAATCAGCTTTGTGGTCATGATGTTGTTTTTATCAGACTAGTATGACTACTTCTATTAGAAATATTTAACTATTCCATTGTCGAATTACAAGTGATCATACTCTGAAAGTAACAGGATTATGGATTTCTCAGGCGGTTTATTATACTAATTAAACAAACTTTGATAGTAATAATACATTAAACAATAACAAAATTTAAACCATAAATAAATAGCATGAAAACCATTATACAAAATATTATGTCTGTATCAAATAACTTAGAGGAGATTTCTACATGTATTGCTTGTCCAAAATGTAGACATAGATCATCGAAAGATTGGATTGTTAGTCGTATAGAAACCAAAAAGAGACCCAAGATAAGAAGATCTAAGGCATATTTTAGATGCACTGTTTGTAATTATTTGACAGAAGTATTTGATAATAAATTAATCAAGTTTATTGATAAAGAATTGATGGGAAACAACGATTTAAATGATAATTAGACAATAACAAACTAAAAAGATAATAAATATTATAATACCAAGCCTATGTAAAAAAATAGCTTAACATTCAATTTATGAGTTAATTTAATGGAGAACTGCTCAAATGTTGGTAATTGTTAACAGATTGTAATTGACAATAATAAAGATAAGAAAATTGTAAATTTTTTGCTACAATATATGTGTTATATTTCGAAATAATACATAACCCTTTTGCAACATGAAGTTTAATCTCTCATTTCTTTCACGAATAATCATTTAATCTAATAAGTCAAACAAATTCCTCGATAATCCTCTTTACAAGATCATTATTTTTGGTTATATCAAAAGAAGATACAATCAAGAACATACATAATATTTTTTTTCTTATATAATTGAGTTGCATAAGGCTGAATTCAAACAAATGAGATTTGTAAAACATGAATTATTTGTGAATCAATTTCCAAAGGGAATGTTGAAATACTATTCAAATATTTACATTACATGTTGATTTTTATTGCATAATAAAATATTAATTCGATCTATTTCTGTAAAATAAATAAA
>JBQCGN010000204.1:0-4336 GCA_051955655.1 Candidatus Nitrosocosmicus sp.
TTGTTTCAGCAGGTTTCAAAGAGGTGGATGAAGCTGGTGCTAAGTTAGAGCAAATAATTGGAGATATAGGTAGACAATACGGAATTAGAATAATAGGTCCTAATTGTCTCGGAATAATGAGTTTAACGGAACAAAACCTTGTTAATCTTACATTTTTGAAAATTACTCCTAAATATGGCGAAATTGCCTTGGTTTCTCAAAGTGGAGCTATTTGTGCGGCTACTGTGGAAGATGCAATGGCACAAGGAATAGGCTTTTCAAAAGTAATTAGTATGGGAAATAAAGTGGATATGGATGAAAATGATATTCTTGAATTGCTTGAGGATGATCCAACTACAAAAGTGATTGTAATGTATTTAGAAGATATTCATGATGGTCGTAGATTTATGAACGTTGCAAAAAGAATTACTCTTCAAAAGAGGAAACCAATTATTGTCCTAAAGGCTGGCAGAACTCCCGAGGGAGCTAAAGCTGCAATGTCTCATACAGGTGCATTAATGGGATCAGATGAAGTTTATGAATCAGTTTTTAAACAATCTGGAGTTATTCGTGTAGATACCATGCAAGAATTGTTTGAATTAGCCACCGCTTTTTCCAAACAGCCTCTACCTGTATCTAATAAGGGCATTGCGATTGTTTCAAATGCAGGTGGACCTGCAATAATATCGACAGACGCCTGCTCTAAATATAAAATACCCATGGCTGACATATCTAATTCTAAAGAGGTCATATCTAAGGTTATACCTCCGCACGGTTCCTCAAAAAATCCTGTTGATATTGTGGGTGATGCGGATTTTAACAGATTTGAAAAAGTTCTTCGGGAGGTCCTGTCCAATCATAACGTTGGTTCTGTAGTTACAATGTGTACCCCTTCTGCCACATTGGATTATAATGAACTAGCTAAAACAATAATTAAAACTTCTAAAGGTTCTGGTAAAACTATGCTTGCATCTCTAATGGGATTAGCAGAAGGTTTAGAAAATAAGCAAATAATGTCAAATGGTGGTATACCTCATTTTATGTATGCAGAACCTGCTATAAGAACACTTGAATCTATGTATAGATTTAGTAAATGGCTAAGCAGAAAGGATGAACCAATTAGATCATATAGTGTAGATAAAAACAAAGTTAAAGATGTGTTATCGGAAGTGAAAAGACAAGGACGTTCAAATCTTTTAGAAGACGAAGGCTATGAGGTACTAAAAGCATATGGCTTTCCCGTTCCAAGAAGTATTCTCACGGTTGATGAAAATGATGCTATTAAAGCAGCAAATGATGTTGGTTATCCTGTAGTTATGAAAATATCGTCCAAAGATGTTATTCATAAATCTGATTCTGGCGGTGTAAAGGTAGGGTTAAAAAACGATAATGAAGTTAAAGATGCTTTTAAATCAATATTATCTAATGTAAAAACAAGACATCCTAATGCAAATATCAAGGGTATTCTTGTTCAGGAAATGATAACACAATCAAGAGAAACTATTCTTGGTGCTAAACAAGATGAATTATTTGGACCTTTATTGCTTTTTGGATTAGGTGGTATTTATGTAGAAGTATTAAAAGATGTAATTTTCAGACTAGCACCTGTTTCTGAATCAGATGCAAGAGAAATGGTTGAATCTATAAAAACTATTGGCTTATTAAAAGGCACGAGAGGCGAAAAACCTTCTGATATATCATCTGTGATTGATTGTTTACAAAGATTATCTCAACTAGTTATTGATTTTCCTGAAATTCAGGAATTTGATATAAATCCTTTACTTGTTTTAGAAGAGGGAAAAGGTTCAAGAGTAGTAGATGTGAGAATTGGAATTAAAAATAATTGATGATCCTTATTACATCAACTTTTTACCACATTCTTCACAAAAAATTGCCTCCATATCATTTTTATAATTACAATTTACACAAATTTTTTGATCCTTGTTTTTATCGATTGTAGTATTACTTTTATCATTAATATTTTTGGTATACTGTTCATTAGGATTAGAATTTTTTTCATGTAGAATTATTATATCTCCAATTTTATCTATATCATCCCATAAAACTTCAATTTTATCTTTCATTTTATTGATTATCTTAAAGCTGAATTGAGCTTTTCCTGTCGGGTTTTTTCTCAAGCCTATTTCATTAACTTTTCCAACTAATTGAGCATTATTGTTATAGGCATACATACCTAATAGTTTTTCAATAGGGCTATACTCGATTTCTATATTGTCAATTGTTGTAGATCTACTATCCTGTAGTAATGTTTCTATCTCTTGACCCTGTAATTCTGATTCTTTTGATGGTTTCTCTTTAAAATTGTTTATTTCTTTCATATTGTTATTTGATGGGGGATCCTCCGTATCTTTTTCCTCCTTTAATTCGTTGAATTTTCTATATTGTGCAATGGTAGAGTTACATAATTTGCATTTGTACTCTCCCTTTTCAATCAGTATTATGTCTTCTCCCAAATCTTCATTTGGATTTTCGTATTCAATACCTGGGGATCCTTCATAACCTTTTTCGCATTTATTACAGTAGTATTTAATAAACCTGTCGTAATCCAACCTCCCAATTCCTGCTAAGAAGAGTTCCGGACCTCCTAAATTCGCCATTTTTTGTTCTTTATCATTAATTTTAGCTATAGTGTATCCTCCAGAGCCTCTTAATTTTTTTTCAACATAATTGTCCTCTATACTCATGGTTATAAGGTATATTAAACGGATAAAAACAAATAATATATAGGTATCTTTCTTTTGTTGATTTTATTTTGTTAATCTGGACCTACAATAGGTAATGCCTTGTTAGGTGGAAATGTTATTGACAGTTCTTGTTTATCTTTTTCTATTTTTTCAAATTCGATCGTTATTTCTATAGGTGCGTTATATTTTGAGCTTAGTTCCTCTGCTAGGTTGATTATTGATTTTTTATCTGCAAATTCTTTTGAACCTTGAAGAAATACACGTGTTTGCCGGTAGGCTATTTTTCCTCCGTATTTCGATTTTAAATAATTAGCAATGTCTTCAACCTTGGATAAAGAAATGTCATTATAATAAAAACATATTCCATTTACAGGTTCTTTGTCAAATGGGGTTCCATATTTATACCAAAATACACCAAAATGCTCATATTCACCTTGTAAACATTTTATCTCCCAATGATTAACATTTTCAATAGGATATTCGCCATTTTTTAAATCGTCGAAATTAAGCCTCCAATATCTTACACGCATTATTTGTCTTATGAATGACGGTATATTTAATATTTGAAAAAATTGACTTTACAAACTGTTATAAATGATAAATTATTTTGATAATGCAATTGGATAATAGGATACAACTTTTACTTGATATGGAAAAACATTTTGATATGCATGATGAAATTTTTTTTGAAAAATTGTTAAAACATGAAGATTATATAATAAGGACAAGATCTGTTTGTATTCTGGCAGATATATCTGGTGAAAAGGCAGTCAATTTAATTGGTGACGTCTTACTAAATGACCCTGACCATTTAGTAAGACATGAAGCTGCATTTTCCCTTGGCCAGATGGGTTACACCAGTGGAATAAACGTTTTATCAAAGGCTGTGTTATCTGATCCTAGCTTTTTCGTAAGACATGAAGCAGCTATCGCATTGGGTGTTATTGGTTCTGAAGAATGTAGGACTATATTAAAGCAGTCTTTAAATGATGAATCCCAGGAAGTACGAGAATCAGCTTTGGTTGCACTTGCTAATATCGATTATGTCTCTTATGTAAAGCGAAATAATAAATTTACAAAAATGACTGGTGGTTAATTTATTTATATATTGATATCTTTATTGTATTTATTCTTATTGTAAAATCAACAAATTAATATCCTTACTATAAATTTTATTATATGTCAGGGTCAAATCAAGATGAAGGGTTATTATTTCTAAAAAATGAACGTATTGATGAATTTAATAAATGGAGAATGAAAAATCTTACTTTAAAATTAACTTTTGATAAAACTGATTTGTCTGCGAAGAACATATCTAATGCATTCCTTAATGGAATATCTTTTATTGATTGTAATTTTTCAAATTCAAATCTTCAATATTCAAATTTAGTTCAATCCGTAATGACAAATTCAGTCTTTGATCATGCAGATTTGTCGAATACAATATTTATGTTTGCTGATCTAAAAAATTCTATGATAACTAATAGTAATTTGGATAACACTAATTTTATGGCCAGCAATTTACAACGAGCAGATTTGCGCGGAAGTATTTTGAATAGAACTATTTTTGTAGAGGCGGATCTAACTAATGCAAATACTTCAGGACTAGATAGAAACAGAGCCTTTTTAAAATCCTCTAAACTAAAAGGGAC
>JBQCGN010000205.1:0-14818 GCA_051955655.1 Candidatus Nitrosocosmicus sp.
GAATTAAATGAAGTATTTATAATTGATAAAGATAGAAATTATTATCATTTTCCACTTCAATCTAAAAATGAAATTGCCAATAAAATTTTGAAAATTATTTATCTTGGTAAAATGAATCTTTTGCAAAGTTCACCAAGATGATCTCTTTTGATGATAGAAATAAATAATAATAATAATAATAATAAGAAGAAAATTATTTACCTAAAAATTTTTCTTTCACATTTGAAATTGATGAATATATTGCTCACATTACTTTTGTTATTATTTAATTAGGCATTCTGAGAATTCTTAAATATTTATTGTCACTGACATGTATTTTATAATTAAAATTATATAGAGTGAGGAAAAGTATTTTATTATTTGTCTTTGAGTAAACTTCTTTCACAGAAAGATAATATCTTGGTTATGCCTGGTGTTTATGACGCATTAACTGCAAAGATTGCTGAGCATGTAGGATTTAAAGCCATATTTCAAACAGGTTATGGAACTTCTGCATCTATGTTAGCATTGCCTGATTTTGGTTTTCTCAGTATCACTGAAACATTGGAGAATGCAAGAAGAATAACAAGGG
This sequence comes from Candidatus Nitrosocosmicus sp., assembly GCA_051955655.1. Taxonomy (GTDB): domain Archaea; phylum Thermoproteota; class Nitrososphaeria; order Nitrososphaerales; family Nitrososphaeraceae; genus Nitrosocosmicus. The sequence continues at coordinate 572 of JBQCGN010000205.1, forward strand.
CTGTTAATATTCCTTTAATAGTTGATGTCGATACAGGTTATGGTAATCCATTAACTGTTTGGAAATTGGTAAATGATCTTCAAAAGATTGGCGCAGCAGGAATTTTTTTGGAGGATCAAGTTTGGCCCAAAAGATGTGGCCATATGATTGGTAAAGAGGTAATTGATGATAATGAATATATAGCTAAATTAAAGTCTGCAATTGATGCAAAAAACAATAATCCTAATTTTGTTATTGTAGCTAGAACTGATGCAAGAGCTCCACTTGGTATTGATGAGGCTATAAGACGGGGGAAAAGATACCGAGAAATTGGAGCTGATGCTATATTTGTAGAAGCGCCTCATTCTGTCGAAGAGTTGTCAATTATTTCATCTGAAATTGATGCTCCTTTGGTAGCCAATATGATTGAAGAGGGTGTTACGCCCAATCTAAATTCTGCAGAGCTACAAAAGCTAGGATACAGTATCGCTCTTTTTCCATTATCTGGATTATATTCCTCAACCTTTGCTCTTTATAATACTTTTAAAACTTTACACCAAACTGGAACTACAATGAATCTAAAAGATAAAATGATTAAATTTAAAGAATTTAATGATTTCGTTGAACTTGATAAATATATGGATATGGAAAAAAAATATGTTGTTTGATTGTATTTAATTTTTTTAAATTTTGTATTTGTATGAAAAGGATATTATTTTATTATTTGCTTGCGGTATTTGGCATAGGCTGTTTACTAAGAATAGTACCAATCATACTAAACTTTCCAATTCCGGTTGGATATGATACTGTAAACTATTATTTACCAAATCTGTATCATTTTCAAAATAATTGGATTGAACTGGTTATTTCATTCCCAGTTTATATTACCCTTGTTTATTTTTTTTCGTATATTTTTTCCATCGATGTGTATTATTCTTTTTTAATATCTAATGTTACATTATACGGACTATTTTCTATATCTATTTTCTTGTTAAGCAAAACAGTAATGAAGCAGAATCTAAATAGAAGTTTACTATTTACTGTCTTTGTTATATTTCAACTTGCATCTTTGAGAATATCTTGGGATTTATTTCGTAATCTTTTCTCTCTTATTCTTTTTAACTTGTTTTTATTGCTGGTTTATTATTTTAAGAAAAAGAATACTTTAAATCAAATGATTTCTCTTTCTTCTATATTTTCTGTTTCTATTATAACCATATTTTCTGAACGTTTGATTGGGATTTTACTTATAATAGTATCTTTTGCCTATTCTATTTTATATAGACAAAAATATATGTTTATTATCAATCTTTTTTTCATTTTTTCTTTTCTTTTATATTTTTTAACTTTTGATAAAACTACCTTCATTTCGACTAACTTGAACATCATTGATAAGTTATTGAATCCTTCAAACGGACAAAATACCTTTTCTCACTTTGATATCTCTATTTTATTTCTTTCTTTATATGGCATCTTAATTCCATTTTTTATATATGGTTTTGTATTTACTAAATTCAAAGATGGTTTATTGCTTATTAAACTTCCACTAATAATCAGCATATCTTTTTCTTTTACCTGGATAATTGTACCCAATTATGGGTTTCTTGTTCCTGAAAGATGGCTTCTTATTTCTGGAATTTATATATCGTTAATTGCGATATATGGATTTTGTTTAATGATCGATTCTTTTTTAAGACATCAGGAAAAATTGAAAAATGCAATTATATTTTTATTTTTATTTGGATTTGTAATATATGGATTCATGTTTGTAGTAATGCCTTCTGGTATTGTTTTTTCATTTCCTTCTTTCTTTCAACAAAACACAGGGTTTATTTTTCCTTATTCAATGAACTTTAATTCGATCAAAATAAATGATAATCCTGATTTAATTAAATCAATCGATTGGATTAATTCAAACACTTTAAATAATTCTATAATAATTGGATCGAAACATTGGAGAGGTTGGTTTTCTTTATTTATGCAACCCTCGCATCAATATTTGTTCACTGAAGATCTTATCGATACGAATAATACGTTGCTAAATAGCAAAAAAATTGAAAATTTTTACCAATCATTAGAAAAAAAATTTCCAAATATATGCAACAATACCAATACTAATAAAAATAACAAGCAAACCTTTTATTTCATTGATCTTAATAATCAACTCAATACTTATCTCTATCCTGATCTTTTTGGAAATATTGTACATAATACAAAAAGCTTTATCATCTATAATTTGAGTTATAAAATCTGTCACACTTAAGTTAGTTCGATAAAGTTGGTTTATTCTTTATTCTTTTATTTTTAAAATTAGTATGTTTTTATAATCAGTTCAAATATTTCGTTATCCTTTAGATTTTTTTGAGCATATCACTTTTAATATCCAGTTTTATGGTGGCATTAGTTGTATATACCTCTTTTTCATTAGTATTTTTTAAAATAACTGCTCCTGCTCCTATTATACACTCTTTTGCAATTCTTATGCCATTTCTTACTGTTGCATTGATTCCTATGAAACAGTTTGGCTCGATTATTGTGTTTCCAGCTATAGCTACATGTGATACAATAAAGCAATGTTTCATTATGGTTGTATGATGACTTATCACATTACCTGTCCAGATAATTACATTATCTTCTAATTTTACAAACGGTTGTATTACATTATTCTCAAATATAAAACAATTTTCTCCAATTTCAAATCCATCATTTATTATGTTGCTCGGATGAATATAGCTTATAAAAGAATATCCTTTATCTTTCGCCTCTTCAAAGAATTTGGCTCTTTTTTTATTCATATCTGTATATCCTAAAGCAATAAACATGTAATATTCCGATGGTGAATATGTTTGCTCTATTGTTTCAAATGGTACAACAGGAATGTCGTATACTGTTTCTTCCTTAATTGTGTGTTCGTTTGCGGTAAAAGCTATAACGTCAAAAGCTGGATCTTTTTGCAAATAAAGGTATACTATTTTTGCAAAGCCTCCAGTGCCAAAGATAATAACTTTTTTCATTTTATAAATTATCGGTTAATTGCATACCCTTTTTAACATTTTATATTATTTTATTGTTTGAAAACTGTTTTTCCTTGGAGAATAATATTGGCCAAATCTATTCCCTTTTTAACCATTACTTTCTCTTGAGTAGATAAGAACCCCAAGATTTGTTCATAAATTCTCCCTCCTCTCATTTTTAATACATTATCATGCCAAATCACAGTTATAATATTGAACTCATTATTTTGTTTGCTTGCAAAACTTATTGCGTCTCTGAACAAACTGACAATTTTATCTTCTTTTATGTTCATGTATGTAAATATGTATGCGTCCATCAATGTTACCGGAAATTCTACAATGCCATCAAGAATTTTAAATCCTGTATCTTCTTTTGTTATTTTATCTTTTGAGTTTTTAAATGATGAGTCATATAGGAAACCAAGACTTTTAAGAATAGAAGGTAATTTGTTGTTGAAATTGAGATAATGAGAACGATTTGCTTTTATTGAATTTTTTGTGATCTCTTCCAATTGATTTTTTTCCTTCTTTAATTTTGTAGAATCGTTTACTGAGAGAGGATCACAATGCAATCCTATTTCCCAGCCTCCATTATACAACGTTTTAATGTCTTTTTCATAATCTCTGTAATCTCCATTCTCGTAAAAAGTCCTAAAGAAGAATGTAGATCTTATATTATATTTCTCCTCTAAATATATGTATTCTGGAATATTGTAATATGGATTTTTAAGATGAATGTTTTGAAATGTTTCAGAATCAAATCTATCTTTTCTTGCAATGATATGATCAAGTGGTGCCCCTTGTCTTCGCCAATCAACATCATGGCTCATTAATACATAAAGCAACAGAATTATTCACAAATTTACTACTTATCTTATATATTTTAATTTACAGATCAATGCTAAAATACAGATCTGCTATTCAAAGGCGTATTTAATAAAATTATTCTTATTTGTTTTATCTTAAGTTAATTTTATTTTTAGTATCGATTTCATTCTTTTATATTGCATTTTCCTTACAAACTCTCTCATATCTTTCGGATACATGCTATCATACCCTTCTTCTTTTGGTTTGTAAAATAAATAGTAATATAACATATAAATTGAACCTAACCTGCCTATCGGTTTATTGGTAATAAAGTATTTGAAAAATCTTCCTAATGCAAATATTGGATGATACCCCATAGTTCTCATACTCGCTCCAAATTCATAGAAATGATGATCTTGTCCCAATTGCCTTATGTGCTCAAATTTGGCATCATGTAATACCTTTATATCAAAATTATTTTTTTGAGCAGTGATCAATATATAAGATTCATATCCCATTCTTTCGGGGTAAAATTTGTGTATTTGCTTAAAAAAAGAGTTTCTAACGAATCTTCCCGCTCCATGCGGAGACGAATGTATATTGTTATCAAAAACACCCGAAACAACTGCAAATTTGGGATTTTGATCCATAAATGAAATTATTTTTTGAGCATAATTTTTTTCATATATTGTATCATCGGTACCTATCATATGATAATCTGTTTCTTTTAGTTTTCTCTCAATTGTTAGTTTGATGGCTTTATTCCAATTGTTTACCACCCTTTTAATGTCGTAACCTAAATCCTGATTGGTTATTATGTGTAAGTTACTGAATCTCTTTTGTAATTCTTTTAATATCAGTGGGGTATTATCAGTTGAACCGTCATCAATTGTAATTATATATTCTGGCTTTAATGTTTGATCCATTAATGATAGAATTGCTTTTTCAATGTTTTCTGCTGAGTTTCTGCAAGTAACAATTCCGTAATAACTACCCATAGATATGTGTAAATTAGTGAAAGATAATAATAAAGGCTTTTCTAAATGAATGTCTGTTTATCATCAAGTATAAATTCTGAATTTTGAACTTTTTTATATAAACAAATAAATAGTTATTTTTTAATTTTGATGTTTACTCATGCTTTCCTCTTCTGTCGATCTTGATTCAGTTATTAATCTTTTGACATTAAGATATGATCCTTACAAGAAACCTATTAGAGAGCCATTATCACCCAAGGATTTTGCACCAAATGATATATCCAATACCGAATCCACTATAATGGATATTATAAAAAGTGATCTTTTACAAAAACAAAAAAATTTAAATTTTAACGAAATAACTATTTCACTTAGTGGTGGTGTAGATTCTGGTTTTACACTTGCTATGCTGCATTCAATTTTACCTGATGTAAAGATACATTGTGTAAGTGTGGGCTTTGGAGATCTTGATGATGAAGTTGCTAGGGCAGAGGAAATTGCAGCAATGTATGATTGTGATTTTAAAAGTATTATTATTGAAAATATTTTTAGTGATTTGCCAAAGCTAATTGAAATTGTTAAGGAGCCACGATGGAATCTATATCAATATTATACATTAGAATATGGTAAAAGAAATTCAAGCGTGTTTTACACCGGTGACGGAGGGGATGAAATTTTTGCAGGGTATGTTTTCAGATATAATAAATTCCTTTCGAATTTTAAACCAAGTTTTGGATGGGAGGAAAGATCTAAACTATATCTCTCATGTCATGAACGTGATTGGGTTCCAAATCAGACAGAACTTTTTGGCGATAAACTTCATTTTTCTTGGGAAAAAATTTATTCTATTTTTAAAAATTACTTTGAAAATGGTCTGTCCCCTTTAGATCAGGTTTTCCTCTCTGATTTTAATGGTAAACTACTTTATGATTGGTTGCCTGTTAATAAAGCATTTGGAGAATATCTTGATTTGAATATAGAATCCTTATTTTTAAATCAAGATATGATTGATTTTGCTATCCATATCCCTTGGTACGAAAAATATGATGATAAAACAATGACTGGTAAATTGCCTATACGCTCTATCCTTCTTAAACAAAAAGGATTTGATCAATTAAAACCGCTGAAAAAAGGTTTCTCTATGGATTTGATATCTCTTTGGAATAAATCTTCAAGAGATATTGTTTATTCTTATGTTAATGAAGGCAGTGATATAGTTAAAGGAGGAATAATTAGCAAAAATTGGATAGACTCAACGAAAATAAAATTAAATGAGCCTGATATCGGTTTTGATTCTTCAAGATATATAAGCAAAATGTTTTCTATCTTGGCATTAGAAATATGGTACAGACTTTTTATTAGCAAAAGAATTAAAAATACTCAAAAGCTTTAGCTGTTTTTATCGATTAACTTTCAACATAACAAAAATGGTATTGAATAATAATTGAATTTATTGTATCATTGAAATAAGAATATATCATTCTATATTTACTTATATTTAAATGGCAAAATATCTGGTTACAGGCGGACTTGGTTTTGTGGGTTCCCATTTAAGTGAAGAATTGGTTAATCAAGGACATGATATCACAATACTTGATAATCTTAGCAATGGACAGTTGAATAACATATCTAAAATTAAAGATAAAGTCACAGTATATATTTCTCAAGTTGAACAACTGCAATCGACAATATTCAACGATCGGTTTGATGGAATATTTCATCTTGCAACCGCACCCCGATCATCTAGTTTAGCCGATCCAATGAGGGATATTGAAAGTAATTGTAAGGGTATGGTTGCTGTTTTGGAACTTGCTAGACGGCATGATGCAAAAGTTGTTTTTACAAGTAATTCTGGAATATATGGTTCAAGTAAGGATGGTAGTGCTATAAATGAATCTTCGGTTAACAATCCTACAACCCCCTATGACGCAAATAAACTTGTATCTGAATACTATTGTAAAATATATTATAATATCTATGGAGTTAAAAGTACGGTAGTTAGATTTGCAACAGTTTATGGGGAGCGTCAAAAGGTAAATGAGAAACTAAACTGGAGGCCACTAGTAGCAACTTTTGTAAAAAACGTAGTTAATAATGAAAGTGTAAAGATTAATGGAGATGGCGAGCAAACACGTGACCTTATCTATGTAAAAGATGGTGTACAAGGAGTGATTAAGGCAATGAATAGTGATGTTGATAATGCAGATATATTTCTATTGTCTACTAATACTGAAACCTCTGTTAAACAGGTACTTTCACTTGTGGAGGACATAGCTGGTAAAAAAGCAAATGTACATTATGACGAACCTTTGAAAGGTGATATAAAAAGAATGCGCTATGATTATTCAAAAGCAAAAGAATATCTTGGCTATGAGCCAAAATTTACAGTTCAGGATGGAATAAGAAAAATTGTAGAATATACGCAAGAGAATTTAATCACTAACAAAATTTAATTTCTAATTTTATACTGTCTTTAGTGCTGTTCTAGATTGCATCTTTGTAGACAAAATTTTACATATTGACATGAAATAAATTTGGAATAATATTCTTTGAACTTGACTTTATGCGTATACTTATTCTCGGAAATATGGCAAATGATGGTTATGCTGTAGCTAAAGGATTGTGGGCAAAAAATGTTGATGCTGATCTTGCGGTTAATGTATCTGATTTTGGTATGGCTTTACCTGAGTGGGAAGATGGAGATATCCAAGACAACAATATTGATCCTTATAATATAAAAAGAGAGCAAATTGAAAATACTTTAAATGCCCGATCAAATAGAATACATTATTTTGACTTTTTAAATAAAATCAAAAGTAAAAGAGCGGTTTTTGCTAAAATAAAAACTAGACTTGATTTAATTCGCATGATGAGAAAATATGATGTAGTGGAAGCTCATGTGCCATATCCAATTTATACGCAATTTTCTGGCGTTCCTTATATAACATATGATGCCGGATGGATACGGTATTTGCCAGCTGATACTAGTGTAAAGGGTAAGCTTGCAAGACGTGGTTACAGTAAAGGTAAGGGTCTAATTATGACAAATCCTGATACTTTTGAAATTTCTGATCGTTTATCTTATTTGGATAAGAAAAAGATATACTTTAGTCCGTTTGCGATAGATCCTAACAAATATCGGCCTATTCCTAATGATGGACTTCGGAGCAAATTTGTAAAAAAAGACAAGGGTGATGAATTATTGTTATTTTGCCCAGCAAGACAGATGTGGAAAGAAAAAGGAAATGATAAAATGATATCTGCTTTTTCAAAGTTTGTTAAAGTATTTCCAAATTCAAAATTCATTATGGTATCCTGGAGCTTGGATGAATCAAAAAGTAAGAAACTTGTAGAAGATCTTGGGATATCAAATAATGTAATTTGGATAAATCCTGTTCCTAAAAATCAATTAATACAATATTATAATATTGCTGATATTGTTTTAGATCAATTTGTTTTGGGAAGCTGGGGTACAAGTACTCCTGAAGCCATGTGCTGTGGAAAACCCGTTTTAATCTTTTATAAACAGGAATATATTATACGTGCTTTTGGAGAAGAGCCTCCAATATTAAATTCATTCACCGAGGATGAAATATTTTCAAATCTTGTAAAGCTGGGTGAGAATGTGGATTTTAGAAAGGAAATGGGAAAGAAGAGCAGAGATTGGATAATAAAAACTCATTCCCCAGATGTGGTATCTAAAATACATCTGGATATCATTGAATCATCATTAGCCAAATAAAATGTTCTTATTTGATAACTAACCTATTTTTTTGTCCGGTTATTTAAAGATTATATAACATAGTAGGTAAAAATTTTAAATGACTGATTTTGATTATCAATGGAAAAACTTACCTAGCAAAGATATCGAACTTAATGAAGATCGAATAAAAGATTTTTTATCATTTACCAAGATAGACCCTGATGAATTTATTAAAGATAAATATTGTTTGGATGCTGGTTGCGGCAGTGGAAGATTTTCCTATGCAATGAAAAGACTCGGTGCAAGAAAAGTAGATAGTATTGATTTAAGTCCAGAAGCGATAGCAAAATGCAAGAAAGAAGTAAATCCTGATGCATATGTGTTTAATCTAATGGATTTAAAACCAAATGCTGTGTATGATTTTGTCCTCTGTTGGGGAGTTTTAAATCATGTGCCTGAACCCAGAGATGCTTTTTCTAAAGTCGCTTCACAGGTAAAAAAAAAGAGTAACTCTGATAGAAATGGGGGTATTCTTCATATCATGGTCTATCACAAAGATACTCAAAAGCCATATGAGGAAGGTAGGAAAATATGGTCTACTTTATCATTGGAAGAACGGTTACAACTATGTCAACAAAAGGTAGACAAAATAGGAGGTACTGTCCACGGTTGGTTTGACGCTCTAAATCCAGATTATAATTGGAGTTTTAGTGAAAAAGAAATAAAAAAATGGTTTGAGGAGGAAAATTTCTCAAAGATAAAACTTGTTACAAAACATAATATCAATATGAGGGGAGAATTACGGTAATATTATTTTTGTAATCGTTTTTTATATATAAAACGTAAATATTTAGTGATTTTCGATACTTGCATTTTCTATTTGATACCAAGTCAAATAATTTAGATCGTTCTAAAATGTACTTTCTGTAAATAATAGTACTGAAATGATAGTCGCACCAAACCTGTATATTGTTCTTCTTCTTGTTGACATTCTTTTCATTATTTATACACTGCTTTGTGGATCTGTTATGCCCATAAGCAGAATAAATCTTTAAGATAGTTTCTCTAAAGCCGATTTTTTATATTTACTTTAAGTTACTACATTACAATAGCTGGTTTCAATTATGCTTTATCTTTTTTTGTCCCGATGATAAATCCCTCAGTTTTTTCTATTTTGTTTATAATTGTTTCTATTTCAAAGCTATTATCTTCCAAAATTTTTCTTACTTTATCAAAGTTATTCTCGTGAATTTCTACTATTATTTTGCGTAAATCTTTTAAAGTCTTTTGTGCTCCTTTTAATGCTTCTACTTCTGCACCTTCTATATCTATTTTTATAAAATCTGCCTTGTCTTTATCTAAAATGTTATCTAATGTATCAGAATTCACCTCAATTGAATATCTTTTATCTAGTTGGTTGCCGCTGATAATAGGTTGGATGGTATACCATTCTGGTTGGATGCGGTTTACCGATTTTCTTTCATACATGGTGACTATTCCTTTGCGATCGGACACTGCTGTGTTTATTGCTTTTATATTTGAAAATTTGTTTAATTCTATATTCTTACATAATGCCTTGTAATTTTCGGGATGTGCTTCTATAGCTATTACCTTTATTGGTATGTTTTGATATTGTTTGGCTATTTTTAATGTATAGTAGCCGACATTTGCTCCTATATCGACAAAAGTTTCGTTATCGTAAATTTTGATATAATCCGATATTTCTTCTTCTCGACGCAAACAAAACATGTGAAAATCTTTTGAGCCTTTTCTTAGCATTACTTTAATATTATTAATTAAGTATGCCCGTTCTGGCAGAAAGTCTGACATCAAAACCCCTTTTTCTTTAAGATATTCATTCCGCTTTTGTTTCCCCATTTTAAATCGAAGGTATATTCGATACAATGTGTACCTGTATTTGCCATATAAAAGAAATAGGGAAAAAGGTATGTTCAATAATTTCAAATGGTTATTGAAGTATATATTTCCATCAAAACGTCACTTATATTACCTCATTTATGATGTGCTAGTATTTTACTTATCATTCACTTTTTTATTTTTGAAATTTATTTCAAGTAATGCAATAATTGTTTCAAACTTGATACTTCTAATATATATTGACTAACTTGATACTCTTTTAATAGAGATGGTTCAGAATGATTATCATCTTTTTTATATTTTAATTGTATTAAACAGATGCTTAAAGAAGGATTAGTAACGATGATGGTTGTTTGGTTATATCTAATTATATTTTCACTAAAAACTCCAAATCAAAAATTAAGATAAAAACTATAATAATATGTTGTGGTATTTGTATGTATATATATTTTATTACTCTAAAATCTTTTTATACTCTTGTAAACATTTTTCAGCAACTTTTACAATGTCATGTTTTTGAATTGCGTATTCTCTACATTTTTTACCTAAATAGTCCCTATTGGTCTTGGAAATAAGGTATTCAAGATTTGATTCAATATTGCTTACCTCAGGTTTCATCTTTATGAAGGGGCATTCTGGAATATATTGTTCGTAATCGTCATATATTTCACAAAGAACAGGAATACTACAGCTAGCGGCTTCTGGAGTAGTGAATCCATAAAATCCAAGATGGAATCTGTCAAGCCATATGTCTATTTTTTTCCAATATTGTAAAACATTATCTTGCCTATAGCCTTTAAATTCTAATGTTTTTATTTTATATCCTTTGGATTGAAGATTTTCAATAGCTTTATTGACCAAGTCCATTCGCAAAAACTTTCCTTTGGTATTATCGGAAAAATTAGATCCTACTCCTACTACTATTTCTTTATTTTCTTCTTTGAATTGTGATATTTTTTTTATCTCTGTATCAACCGGAAGTGGAATCCATACAGCGTCTTTAATGATTTTTATTCTTGTTGGAACTGCTACAAATTTGGCATGGTACATTCCTTTTGGAGGATCAGGTTCATATTGATTATGTGACGAGCTGTGATAGTGATATACTCTTTTCGCATTACGGATTCTCAATATATTATACACAGGACTACTAAGAAGGTGAACATGGAATACATCTACATCCTTTTGAGATAGAATTGTTCTAATTATTCTTAGTGCTTTAAAATGTGAAGGGGTTTTAGTAGGGAATATTATTATATCTTCTTTAAATCCGAAAGGATGTGGTTTTTCTACTATTACTTTACTGTTATGCCCTAGTTTTTTTAAACCATTTGTAATCCCTGTGCCTACTCCTGCATTTCCAATATGGACTATGTTCAAAATGATATACTTTTATTATATTTTTATCTGCTTTATATTATTGTATTAATTATTAATACACTTAAAAGAATCTGTTTGTGCAATTAATTCGTATCGTCATATTTGTCTTTGCTTTACATAATTATAAAATATCTAATTATATTCATTTCTGCATTGCTAATTAATTGAATATCAGTATTTGATTTTGTGTATTTATTTTATAATTGTGCCTGTTACAAAAAGATCTCTACTTTTTTTTGCCCATTGTGGTGTATACTTGCGGTAAGCTAAATTGTTTTGAGAAAACCATTTCTTTAGTTCTTCTTCAGATATTTCAAAATTAATTTGTGTTGATAAAGTGTCAAATAATTCATGGACGCTTCCATGTAGAACTCCAATTTTTATTAGTATTTTTATTATCTTTTCCCTATTGGGTAAAGAAAATAATCCAAGAATTTTTCTGACCGTTTTTATTCTTATACCTCTGTTAAAACTATATACATATAGATGCAAAATGCTCTGCGGATGCATCAATTTTAAAAGCGTTTCAAAAGCTCGTTTTGGATTTTCAGTATGGTGTATTACTCCCCAACACCATATTATGTCAAATGACCTTCCTTTCAATTTCGATGGTAATTCAAATAGATCAGAAACTATTGTCTCCGCTGTAGGCACAAATTCTTTTGTTATTTTTATTGGACCTTCCGAAACATCTGTTGCAGTTACATTACAACCTAGCTTTGCAAATCCATATGTCCACCTTCCTCCTCCACAACCAACATCAATCACTGTTTTATCTTTTATTTGATCCTTGGTAATAGAAAGCTCGTCAAGGATGTATTCTTCTACACTATTCTTCCATCGGTCGTCGTTTAAAATATATTGCGAGTCCTTCAAGTGCGTCCATTGATAATTAAAACTTTTTATTGTATCATTTATGATGGATTTTCTTTTAATTATATTTTTATTATCTTCTTTTGATGATATATTGTATACATTCTAGTATAAGTTAATATTTTTTTGGTTTAATTGGACTTTTACTTTCTTCAAATGCGTTTACCTTACAGACATTAAAGGACGAGTTTTGTAAAGTAAGAGCATAAATAAGTTTTATATCTTTGAGTTGTTTGTTATAACAACATACAAGTTATGTATTGCATCAAATTACAGTTTGAAAATCATTGTTGTATTTTTTGTAAACATTTGCAATCAATTTTATAGTTATATGTTTTTAATCTTTATCGATGGTCCATCTATTTCACTCTAACGCAAATGGAATTTCTGATGCTGATGTTGTTATTATAGGTGTAGAGGATGAATCCAAATCTCATGCCCGAAGAAAAGGCGCAAGCAAAGGCCCTGATATAATTCGGATTGTATCAAACGAGTCTAATTTTTTTGAAAGAAATGGAAAAATTATTCCTGTTTCACCCATGAAAGGCAGTCTTATAAATAAAAAGGTTTTTGATAGCGGAAATGTAAAGAGACAGGATCTTTATCAGCTAATATTTAATTTGGTTTCCACAAATAAGATCCCAATTATCTTTGGGGGAGATCATTCAATAACTGCAAATGCTTTGCAAGCAATCGGCGATTATTTTGGTAAAGTTGGATTATTATATTTTGATGCGCATCCTGATTTTGTTTCCTCTACAACAGATTATTATGGATCCGTTATAACTGATTCTTCTGAATATATTGATTTTGAGAAAAGCTTGATGCTGGGAATTCGATCTGCTGAGTTAGAAGAGCTAGATAATGCTAATAAAATAGGTATGGAAATTATTACACCTATTGATATAATTGAACGAGGGATATTGAATATTGCTAATACAATTAAATCTAAAAACAACATGGGTAAACGTTATATTTCAATAGATCTCGATTGTCTTGATCCGGCTTTTGCCCCGGGCGTCTCTGTTCCTTCCCCAAATGGTTTATCTAGTATGGATCTTATCTATCTGACAAAAATTGCTATTTCAACTGGAATTGTAGCACTTGATATTGTTGAATATACTCCAGATTTTGATGTAAATAATATTACCGCATCGCTGGCTGCTAGAATTTTATTGGAGTCTATTGCATCACTTAATATACAAAATGATAAATAAAACGATGTTTAAAAACCACTATATATTTTTTTTATTTAATTATATATCAAAATGATATCTACCATTGATATAAATTATAATAGAGTAAAACTAAATTAGAGAAACAATTAATAATAAAATATGCTAAAAAGGTTTACTCAAAATTTTATAAGAAGAAGATGGCTTGATTTTCGAAATGGTCATAGTATTTATCTTGCTTTTTTACTTGCATTGGTAAATTTTCTTCTTATAGTTTATAATTTTGCCATAAAACAACTGCCTTTTGGAATTGGCAATCATCTTAATCTTCCTATATTTGTGTTGATTTTTAGTGCTATTTACATACCTGCCGCAATTATGATAGGCTACTGGCACAGAAAACATCAATATTCTGTTGAAAATGAAACTTTGATCAAAGAGAACTGGGTTTGGGCTTGGAT
>JBQCGN010000206.1:0-11375 GCA_051955655.1 Candidatus Nitrosocosmicus sp.
TGCCTGCTGAGTTATTTCTTTAGAGCGTCTTTCAGCTTCAGCCCTTGCCTTGTCTTCTGCCTGCTGAGTTATTTCTTTAGAGCGTCTTTCAGCTTCAGCCCTTGCCTTGTCTTCTGCCTGCTGGATAATTGATTGGGCCTTCCGCTCTGCATCCATCTTGGCCTTGTCTTGTATTTGCTGTGCTATAGAATGAGCATTTCTCTCTGCTTCTAATCGGGCCTTATCCTCAAATTCTTGCTTAGTCTTCTCCATTATTGCTTTTTCTTCCAAAGGATTATTTTTTAAATCAGAGGTTTTAATTTGCAAACCGTTATCTTGTTGCTCAAGATTTATTTTGTCATTATAATCTTCATCTACTTCTTTTAATAGTGAATTATCAGAATTCAACGAAATGGAGATATTTTTATTTTTAATCTCTTGTTGTTCTTTTTTGCTCATGGTGAATTCTTTTTTCTTATATATTGAATATTCGTCAGCAGAAGGAGGAGAATCTCTTCTAAATTTCTCATTCGCATCTTGTTCAGATATATTAAACTGCAGTCTATCTCCGTCAAATTCTTCAACTAATTCTGTTGGAAGATAAAATGTTTCTTTGTTAATGATTCCTTTTTCTGTCAAAATATAATGTAAAACAATTTCCTGAACCTCACCAAAATCTGCATTATCTATTCCCCTTGCTTCCTTTTTTACAACATAAGGCCAATTAATTTCATCAGTAATATTAAAAATATTTTTATTGGGATTTGACATAAGGTTTTCAATATATAATTGTAATAATACATTTAATAGATAATAGTAATTTTAAATTAAATTTACAGTCAAATCAAGACATAAAACTGCATCGAAAAAACCAATAGAACTAAATTTTTTTTCAACAAATATAGATTCTTCTAATATTTTAATTGAATATTGTTCTTTATTTATACTTTGTTTCTCTTTATTAGATATGAGATCCGATATCGATTGGGATGATACTATAAAAAAAGAAGCTAGAGGAAGTAATAACGAAGATCTAGGCGAAGTACAGGAGATAACAGACGGTTATGTCCTAGTTAAAAGAGGCTTGGTTCATAAAGAAAAATTCCTCATTCCTCAAGATAAAGTGGAAAGTTATGATGGATCTGTTCTTAGATTTAAAATCTCAGCAAGTGAAATAGGCAGATATGCACAAGAGCCACATCCTCCATCAATCGAGGAACAATACGAATCAACCACTGAAATTGATAGTGGTGGCGGAAGCGGAGGAGGAATAGAAATAGAAGAAACAGATGTTCCATTGACAGATGAAAAACTAGACTTATCAAAAGAAACTCAAGAAGACAGTGTAAAAGTTACGAAGGAACCAATTAAAGAAACAAAAACAGTTGAACTTCAGTTAACACATGAAGAAGTGACCATAGAAACAAGGCCTCCAAGTGGAGATACAAAGGCAAAAGAGCCCGTTTCAACTTCTCAGGACATATCAATACCATTAAAAAGAGAAGAACCAGTAATAACAAAAAAACCATATGTCAAAGAAGAACTCATAGTAAAAAAGAAACCCATTACAGAAACAAAAACCGTTTCAGAAGACACAACTCATGAAGAAATAAAAAACGATAATTAATCAAAATCATAAGAAAATGATCAATCCAGGACTCAATAATCTATATTATTTATAAGATCAAATACTATACAAATACATGGTTTTCCATAGATTTAAATTAAAAAATTCACTTTTATTTTTCTTTGATTGGGTTTATTGTTACCTTATCTAAAAATACCTTTGAATCGGTTTACTATACTATATTTTGAGTATCCAATTCCAAACCGAGAACTTCCTATTTTCTCTATTGTTTCAACATTTACACAATAAACATCTTTGTTAACAACTATACAAACATAATAAGAAATGACAATTATATCATCACTTAAATTAAAGTACAATGAAAAGTTAAAAATAGTTTACAATTTTATTAATTGATACAAAACAGTTTAGAATCTATAGACATAGTTGACTTTTAGATTGAGTATCGATACTCAAATAAAGAAATGGAGGCTTAATCATTCTTTGAATGTGAGAGAGATAAGCAATCACCTATGTTTGTTTCTTGGAAGTTAAGGAATTTGGTATCACTCACATAAAAAATGTTATATATTAGATATCATTTAAGGATGTTTGAATAACAAAAAAATATCGGAAATTTTTATTCATAATTATATATTAAAAAATTTATATCAAAATCTCTGCTTATTATATTTATTCTATAGCATTATGCTCACTGTTGTTGGCCAATTTATCAAAAGTCTTGAAAGTGCTTGCCAAAATCGTTTTCAAGACCTTTTTTTAGATTGAAAATGCAAACAATTTGAGTTGTTCATTGTGTAGGATCAAGTATTTGTATATCTAAAGATGGAAAATCCTCTTTGATATATTCATATCCTCTATCAAATGTTATAAATTGATCGGCTTTTGCATATTCTGCTATTATTGCATGTTGAATATCGTAATGGTCAATACCCTTATAAGAAAATTCATGATATTCTGATTTGCACACAAAACAGTGGGTCGTCTTTTTAATTTCTCCAAAGTTTTTCTTTAGAATCTTTTGCTCTTTCTTTAGTATTGAGGATAAAGATTCATCTCCTTTTACTATCTGCAGTTTACCTGAAGCCTCTCATTGTGTAATATAGTCCATAAATCCTCTTGTCAACTCATCTATAGTATTTTTTAAATGAACCTTGATTTGCTTATCATCGATGTCTTTATTTCCATGAATTTTCATCTTGGTAACAATCTTTTTTCTTATGATGTGGATCATCTCTAAAATAACAAGATGGCTATTTAGAGCAATTGTATTGCTATCTGAAACTATTTTGTTTATGATTAAATGACCATGGTTTGACTCTATAGATGTTTTACCATCTTTATTTATTTCTTTTTTTAAAAGATAAGAAAACCAACTTTTGAATCAAGATATATCTTCTCTAACGAATTTGACAACATCTATATGGTATTTTCCTCGGAATCAGTAGCATAATCTTTTATAAACCCATTTAAATTTGTAATCATATAAGATGATTTAATCACCATTTCTTTCTCTATTGATAGTGGAGGTAAATCATATAGTTCTCTAAGATCATTTGCAAGCTCACGACTTGTTGTCAAATCGTTATTAATATATTGACTACTTTCTCCTATCATCTGCAGCAGCATCTTCCGACAGTTATCTCAATGCCGTCGACATAATAAAATAAAGTGATTGCAATAGTCGATGTTACAAAGTAAAGTGACTCTTGTTATTGTAGTAAAACTAAAAGAATAACTATATCTAATTGAAATTCTAAATCTGGAATTTCCAAACTAACAGTATTAAAATAAAGACACCAGATTATCTGCATAAAAGTTAAAAAAATGGAACAGAAATTAGGATAACAATAACTAACATGAGAAAGTATGATTCCCTATTAACAAATAATAAAAAGTTAGATTGAATAATCATATGTCTGAATTTGATAAAGTTGTAGATATTATATTTGGCAGATGGAAAAGTCAAATACTGTATACTGGTGCCAGACTAGGCGTATTTGATTATTTAACAACAAATCCTAAAGAAGTAGACCAAATTGCAAAGGATTTGAATTTAGATGAAAAAATGGCGTATCGTATTCTTAGATCAATTGCATCTTTGGGTTTTTTAAAAGAAGAGAATGACGGTCATAGATTCTCAATCACCACCTTAGGAAAACTGTTAAGAAAAGATCATCCTCAAACTCTTCAAGGGGTTTTACTTCTTGAGGAAGGACTAGAGCATTATCAAATATGGAAGCATTTACCAAGAATGATTAAAGATGGACAACAAAATGCATTTCTTTCAGAATATGGAGACAACATTTTTCAATATGCATACAAAAATACGGAATATTCTAAAGTTTTCAATAATGCAATGAGCAGTTATTCGGCAATGCATACTGCCATGGTGTTAGAAGCGCTTGAGGGCTATGACTTTTCCAATATATGTCATGTCTGTGATATTGGTGGCGGTCAAGGGCATCTTTTAAGTCACTTGCAATCAAAATACAACCATCTCAATGGAAAGATATTAGAATTGGAACCCGTAGTCAATAATAAAGATTCATCTTGGCCAATTAGAATGGGTTTGCAGGATCGTTGCGAGTATATTGGAGGAAACATGTTTGAACGAGTCCCCCCTGCAGATCTATATTTGATGAAAATGATTCTTCATGATTGGAATGATGATGAATGTATAAAAATACTTTCAAATATTCATAAATCTGCATCTGACAAATCCAAAATATTTATTATTGAAAATATACTACCTAACCCAGCGACACCGCACTTTTCCAAACTATTTGATATACACATGATGTGTGCTACCACAGGAAGGGAGAGAACTATTGAAGAATATGAAGAGATTTTAAGCCGATCTGGATGGAGATATGTTCAAACCCATTATCCTAAATCTAATATGATCGGAGTTATTGAAGGCACAAAAGCAAACTCCTGATCAATCTCAATAGACGAATTAATCAATAGGCGATCTAAAAGGGTAGGTAATGCAGAAAGTTGGAATTTTCAATTGCGTAATAAATTAAAAAGAATAAGCAGTACTCATTATATTTGATTTTTTTTTATTGTTGTATCATATACATCATCTTGTGTGTCATTTTTTCCCGTCTGTACAAAAATGATCCGATTCCATCCCAAAACAATTACATTATTGGATGCAGGTTTCATAAAACCGATAATTTCACTCTACATACAATATTAACACAGAAATCAATTGTAAGCAAATTTTACTGTCGTCTGCTTGCTAAGATTATTGAATCTATACTCACGTCATAGACCTTGCGAAACTAAAATCGAAGCCATAAAAAATAGGTCGTGCAGGCATAGTAGAAGGCCCTGTATTTCGGGATAAAATAAATTTCTTATTTGTATTCATCTAAAATCCTCACTTTCTCCTTTGGATGTTTGAGTTTTAAATAAACAAAGAGCGTCATTCAGATGGTGAATGCGAATCAAGAACTGTTGATTTCATGGCGAGGCTTTACAATAGATGCAATAAAGGAATCTAAATCAATGGTTTTTTACTATACGAGTGTGCTATCATGTATAAAATTTTTTTCTCGATATATAAAGGATCACTAATTTGTGAGAAAATGGTAATGACCTCGTCTCAACAAGTAAAACATTAGGGAAATAAGTGAATCGGTTTCAGTTATAAATGAAATTTAACACATAATATTGGTTTGGTAATACTAGGCACAAAATAAAAGAAATAAAACATCAAGTCAAAAGATAATGTTTCAAACAAATTATTTGTATTGTCTTTATACTACTGTTCTCCATTATTTTTAATATTTATTTGAATTAGTTATTTTGTCTACAATTGTAGACAAAACCCCGAATAATTTCCCTCAATATAAGTATGTATGTGATCAATATTTAAGAATAATTTGTCTAAAACGTTTATCCATAACGTAATTCTTTATTCTGAATCAAATAGAGACAACAAATGATTTGATATTTTAAATGGACAGTTAAATAATATTACATGGAATGCCATAGATATTATATAGATAATGCCATTGTCATCTCCCAATGTCCCTGTAAGAATAATACTGAAATAATAAACTAGTAAGTAAAGGCATAAAAAGTAAGTTTAAATATTACAGGATAATGCCTTTCAACCTCCGTTGCCTTTAGAGCACATACAAGGATTGATATGTTGATGGCGATGATTTTGCTATTTGCATAAACAATGTTTGTAGTTCAAATTGATATAAGTATGACATTTTTACGCGTTTAGGTGGAAATAATTACAAAATTGATTCCATTCAAAAAGTGAACCTTTATATTTAAATTAAATTGGTTACGCATTCTGTATCTCAACTAAAGCTTTTACATTAACGGGCAAATCCAGAGGTAGTGCCTGAACACCTATAGCTGAGCGAGCACCCCTATTCAAAAGGTCAATGAGGCTTACGAGAGACTGTTGTGTGCAGATGTAAAATATCGCTTCTCCATAGATATGGCTTCTCTTAAATCAAGTTAACCTCGTATGGAGACTTATTTTAATCCAAGGATTTAAGGCCACCAATCTAATTTCTTTATCGACCAACAGATCTAATACACATATGTAGAAGCAAGAGATAAAAAAGTTACATTCACAGACCTTATTGATAAATTATATCAATATGCCAGAGATGGAAGGAAAGGCATAAGTGGTTCTTGAAAGGGACCAATAGTCATAAGATTTGCGGGCCATCCGATTCTAAAACCATTTTCAAGTAGCCATTTAATCAAATCATAATTCCTGGCAGGCACAAAGAAACCCGGACCCAAAATAGAAGTAGATGCGTTTGCAATTAGTGCTATAAGATCTTCAGTTGATTCTGCAACTGCATGACCAAATATGCCTATACCTGCTGCATATCCAGTTATGATATCATCATGCTCTATTAATATGGCCATACCTTGGCTTTTTGCCTGACGCAGCTCCATTTCCCGTGTAAATCCATGTGCCTTCTTGCAAAGTTCATTGCATTCTGAAATATCATTTTGGTATTTAATAGGACGAACAATATTAGATCCGGCAGGAATTGGAATGGTTGTACTACCTTCTCCATTGCTAGATCTCTGCATCAAAAATAAAGGTTCACGAAGAGCAAAACCACATTTAGTATACAATACAAACGAGCGAATGTGACTTGGCGATTGTACTAACCTGATTCTTTCCAGTTTTTGTTCAATAGCCTTGTTCAAAGCTGTATCCATTAATAATCTGCCAATACCACCACTCTCTGAAGAAGGATGTACAGTAAGTGGTCCTATCACTGCTATAGGTGAAGGAGAAAATTTATGAATGAAAATGCTCCCAAGTATATTGCCTTGTTGCTTTTCTTCTGCTAAAAATCCCCATGAGTTTGGATTGCCAACAAGTCTTTTTACAAGATCTATGCCAAATTCTTCAGAAGGTTGTTCTGAAGGATAACCATGGGCAGAAGAAATGGTTCTATGAGCAAGGTATCCGATCTTTCCACAGGCTTCTGCATCACCCTGCTCAATTGGACGGATTATTACATTCATCATCTGCAAATTTCAGAAAGTAATTTCCTAAAAAATATTACTGTGAACTTTTATTTTCATGAAAAAGTACCTGTGTTTGTATTCTAAATGTTTTATCAGATTACTACAAGATGATTAATTAATAATTTATTATTCATTGAAGTGTCGGTATTTGAAATAGCGTTTTACCGAACTAAAAAAAGTAAATATTGATGATACAGATCATAGAATTTTTAAATGGACAAATGTTTTAGTATATTTTTTTGTTTTACTTTAATATATACTCTTTAATACACTGCATAATATTTATAGACATGTTATAAATTGTAATACTTAATAGATCATTTTCCCCTACAGTCTGTTTTGTGTTAATGATGCAAGTTTCAACAAATGAATTTAGATATTCATAAAGGAGTTATAGAAATAATGGATAATGAAATCTTTTAGAATCTCAATTAATACTACTGAATCTATTGTAGTTGAAACTGATATGGGAATTCTAGACTTCAAACAGGCTTTGAATCTTAGTTCTAACTATCCGTAAGATAAACGAAAGACATTAACACTATAGACTATGAAACATTACAGACATATCAGGAGATATAAGACAGATAAAATATGATGAATAAAAAAATAGTAAAGATTTTTTACATCTCTGCACCGATGCATCAATATTACATATAACTATCTAGAACTGAGATCTTTGTTTGTATATGGATGGAATACACAACACCAATATACAAAAGATAACTAAAATAATTTTGAATTGATATTATAAATTACAATTTATTTATTTGATTATATCCAGGTTAGTCACATGGTAAACTATTGCTTATCTTTATACTAATTATCTGTTAGAATAGATGTAGCAAAAAAATCCAGCCGAAAATAGCAATACAAAAGAGCGTGATTAATTTTATAGAATAATAGGTATTTCTTGAGAGAATATTTGACTTCAAAAAAGTCCACCTTGACAAGAATCGCCTAATATGTAAATAGTTAGTATGGAACCAAATGACACTACCAACGTTTTCAAAGAATTTGCTACATCAGATCATTCTTAGGCAATAGAGTTTCGTAAATATGCCAAGAAGCAATTGGAATAAACTTTTCAGATTCACTGCCACCACCTACAAAGAGAACATAGTTAACCTGAGCAAAAACAAAGATAAGATTTAATTTATTATCCTTGAAATATATAGGGAAAAACTTAATCAATTAGTTTCATAAAAGTCAAACAATGATAAAAACATCACCAATAATAATAATGTTAAGTCTATTGACAATAACTATGCTAGCGGTTACATATCTCAGTAGTGGTAATGCTGCAAATGCAGTGTCAGGAACAAATAACCCTTTAATCGTTTCAGCCGGAGGAGGAAATGGAAATATCATTTTAGACTCATTCTTTCCTCAAAATATACAAATTAACTCAGGACAAAGTGTAACATGGAATAATCCAACGAAAGTAGGAGAACCCCATACAGTAACATTTGTAATGGATAATACTACTTATTCAGGAGTTGTTTCGCCTCTAGCTGTTTCAAATACAACTAAATTCTCACCATTACCACCAGGATCGAATAATGCTCCAATATTATTACCAGGTAAAGATGGAACAAACACTATTATAGCAATAAACGCAAGGACCTTTACTCCAACTGTAGTTGATTCTACAGGAAATGTAAAATCTTTTAGCCCTAATGCTCATTATACTTTTACTGGAACTGAAAAATATGTAAATTCTGGATGGTTATTATCAAAAGGCCATGAACAAGAATTTCCTGGATCTGGTAATACATTTACAGCAACATTCGAAAAACCTGGAACCTACAAATATCAATGCATATTACATCCATGGATGACAGGTAGTGTAACAGTAAAGTAATAATTGCACAGAACTCATAAAATCTAAATCTTTTTTTGATATATTTTGATTAGAAATCCTAAACAATATCGGTCTTTTAATCATTGTATTTTATTTTATCTTTTTGTTTTGTAAGATCACTAACGTAATATCAAAAAGGCCATATAAAATTGGTTGTTATGCAAATGATAAAACCGGTTTTGCATTTTGTGTATAGAGTATAGTTATCTATAAACATTAAGTGACTGGGATTATACATCATTCAAAGAAAACAACAATTATTAAACTGTCTCAATAAATGCATATTTTTAATCTATACTCCAATGATAAAGAAATCTAAAAATTCAATTGCATAAGATCATTATTTTGATGACAACAATAATAATAAAAAGAAGAGATGGATATCATAATTTTTTGAAAGGCAATAACCATCAATATTCATCTGATGAATATTTTACCAATGTAAATCTATTTGAATAGAAGAGGAAAATACTTGTATAATATTGACTTGAAATATTAAAAATGTCGAATCTTACAACTGACCCAATGAGCATAGATCTTGATATAAAGGATAACCAAATCTAAAAAATTATTGATACATTCAACACTTTTATAATCACTTTAATCATAAATGTTTATATCTAAATTTTTAAACCTAATACCGTAATTATTTAATCAAATTTTCTGCAACAAAGTATCCATAATAACATTTTCAAAAAATTTGATAAAGTTTGAATTTTGCATCACATCATCAGAATAAATTCCAAATGAAATAACCCGGCCTTTCCCATAATTAAGATAATATGCATCTATAGATACTTTTGATTTTAGAGAAGGAGCATTTGATGATTCAACAGGATTAAAATTAAATATAATTTTATAATTTGGATTTGTAATATACTGCTCTTCATGAGTCAAATAACCAAAAGGATCATTTTTAAAAGATTTTACACAAAGATAGCACAGATAGTTGCTTCCAACCCACTGGCTTGTTTCACCTTTCCATCTTTCATCTACACTTCTCCAAGCTGTTTTTCCATTATAGGCCCAGCCATGTCCTTTAACTAGTGAAATAGTATTGTTATTATCATTATATTTTACTTCTGCATAAAACACATTGCCATCTAAAAGAATCATTGTTCCTCCATTGAAAACAAATTGTTTTAGATTATCGTATTCTTTCTGGGTTACGTATTCTTGATGGCCTAAAATTAGAATGCCATACAAGTTTGTTGGATTGTGATGTCCAGTATTGAAGAATATATTTCCCTTATCCACATCCAAATCTGAAAGACCATAAAATTGAGTTTTGTTTGATAATCCTTGAGTTGAAAAAGATACTTTGCTGTTTAATAATGAAAGATCCTTTGTTACGTTTACATTAAATGGAATACGGGCATACCTTGAATAGAAAATATAGAATTTATGATTGTAAGCTGCATCAGTAAAGACGGGTTTGACAAATCCTATTTTTATTTTATTTGTATCTATAATAGAATTAAAATTAATACTAGGTTTTGGTTGAAAAAGACTGTTTGAAAAATGCACAGAAGCTGAAGGAGAAGACGATGACGATGAATGCAATTTTGCAAAAGAATAAGATAATGAAATTAAAATGGTATTTGCAAAAATTGTTCCTGCTATTATTATTATTCCAGATATTAAAAACAAACTCAAAAATACTATATTTTTCATAGACTCTGGATAAAAATTATTAAACTTAACAGGTATTAAAATCTACTAAAAGAAATGATATGGTCGATACTAAATGCGAAACCACCTCAATAAGATAGACAATCAACATAATATTTGTGATCTGCCTCTTAATAATGCCCATCAAAAATTAAATGAAGATAAGTTCATGAGAATGAATAACATTGACAGTTATAGGACTATCTTATAAATCAAAAGATAATCTCATCAGTACATATTAATAGTTTGATCAAAAGCAGATTTTTATGGATTATATACTTATCAATAAAAAATAATAAATTCTGTTAATGTTATTTTACAGATTCCTCTTGTCAAATATAAACAAATTATAATGTTTAATTGTTAATACTAGTGTAATATAGTTCTTCTATTGCTTTTATATCTATTCTAACCCTTTAAATTTAAAATATGTGCCAAGTTACAAGCATCGAATTAATTACACAAAATCATTTCAATAGGAAAAAACAGTTATTTTCTACTATTTCTTTTACATGTTTTTTGTTATTTTTTATTTCTCATATCATTTCATTTCCAATACAAACTATTTTTGGAACCGGAGAAATAATTTTACAGCCTCAAAAAAATGGATTTAACAGCACAAAAGTCATCATTCTAGCCTTTTACGACTCTCCAAAAATCCAGTTTACCTAAGCAAAACCCGTTTTTGATAGATATGGTAACAAGGGCAGTTTTTTTACGATATGAACTTATGTTAATGAAGTA